>DKFO01000001.1 GCA_002452835.1 Candidatus Atribacteria bacterium UBA6794
AAAGGATAGAGGTAAAACCTAATCAAAAAGTGCAATTAACGATTTACCTGGATAAAATTGTAGGTACCGGGGGTTTAGAAATTGCCGGTAATGTTGATAATGCCCTGATTTATTTAGATGAGGTTTATTATGGGGAAACTTCCTCAAGTGGAAGAATAACTATTAGTGATATACCGGAAGGAAGCTACGAATTGAGGATGGTAAAAGAAGGTTATGATGATTATCTTACCACGGTAAGAATCTATCCTGATCGTATCTCTAAAATTGATGTTATAATGCAACAGGAATATCAGGAATATCAGAAACCTGAGGAAGGTGCCGTTGCCCTATACTGTAATGAAGATGGTGCCAGAATATTTCTTGACGGATTTTACATCACTACTACTTCTGCTAGCCAGGCGCAAGTTATTGAGGAATTAAAGGAAGGTCTATATGAAATTACAGTAATAAAAGAAGGGTATCGTATCTGGCAGGAAGAAATATATGTTTCTCCTGGAGAAACAGTTTCTGTTTTTGCGGATTTGGTAAAAATTGAGAAATGAAAATAGCTAAACAATTAGAAAAGACTGCTTGCCAATTAAATTAGCTTTTGCTATAGTTATAGCGATGGTAAGAAAGCAAAGAAGGAGAATTAAATGAAGGCGATAGGAATAGTCGGTTTTAAAAAAAGTGGTAAAACAGCGTTGGCAGCTGCTATGGCCAGGGAATTGAGTAATAAGCATTATCGAGTAGCAGTAATAAAACATTCCAGTGAACCCCTCAATCATGGTAGGACCGATACCGGTAAATTTATGCTGGAAGTTCCAGAAGTAGCACTAATTACCTCTACCCATATGGAAATTATATGGAAGGGTAGTTGGGACTTAAAGCAGGTAATACCGTTTTTCTCTGCTGATTTTTTAATCTTGGAAGGTTTTAAAAGTTTAAAATATTTCCCCAAGATTCTCTGTTTAAGGGATGATAGTGAGAAAAAATTACTTTCCGATGGCCTGGAGCTTTTTACTTGCGGAAGGGATACTTCTTTGAAAGAAAGAAAAGTTATTGATTATTTAATGACAGAAGAAAAAGATATCAAAGAGATGACAGAGCTGATTGAGCAAAAGAGTTTTCTACTGCCAGATGCCAACTGTGGTAAATGTGGTTATGAAAATTGTTATAGTTTAGCTCAGGCTATTATAAAAGGTAAGGAATCAGTCCAAAAATGTAGTTATGAACAGGAATATATTTCTATCAAGGTTAATGGGAAAAAAGTTGAGCTTAACCAGTTTATGGCAAAATTATATCAGAGTTTGCTACGCGGTATGTTAGCCCCTCTGAAAGATATTGGTCCTTTGGATAAGGCGGCAATTGATATAAAGGCTAATTTGAGTGATAGTGACCAATAAAGGGACAGGAAAAGGAAGGGATGGAGGACAGATAATATGATTTCCCAAAAAGAGAAACAAATTAATCATACTTATGAAAATATTATTGTAGGTGGCGGACCAGCCGGATTAACTGCTGGTATTTATCTTAGTCGCTCTCGAGTTGATGTTTTATTATTTGAACAGGGTATCACTGGGGGTCAGGCTAATTTAACAGAAGTTATTGAAAATTATCCCGGTTTCCCAGATGGTATTTTAGGACCAGAGTTAATGCAAAGATTTGAGAGACAGGCCAAGCGATTTGGATTAAAAATTAAGAACAATACAGTACTGGAGATATCTCCTCTAAATAAAAATGGGGAAAAATTATTTGAGATTAAAACTGATGATGATTATTACTGCAGTAAATCAGTTATTCTTGCTACAGGTGGTAAACCCCAAAAATTAGGGATACCTGGCGAAGAAGAATTGACTGGTAGAGGAGTATCCTATTGTGGAACCTGTGATGGTGCCTTCTTTCGAGAAAAGGAGATTGTAGTAGTAGGTGGAGGTGATACCGCTTTAGAAGAAGCATTATTTTTAACTAAATTTGCCAGCAAGGTAAATATTGTCCATAGAAGAGACCAGTTGAGAGCAGTGAAAATACTGCAGGAGCGTGCCTTTAATAATCCCAAAATCAATTTTATCTGGAATTCAGTGGTACTGGCTATAGAAGGTGAAAAACAGGTAGTGGACATTCAATTAAAAAATTTAAAGACCGGAAAGGTAAGCACCTTTCCCTGCCAGGGTGTTTTTATTTTTACTGGTTATTCACCCATATACCCTTCTTTAGGTAAGCTAAAGGAGCAACTGGTTAATGAAAATGGTTATATTGTTACTGATGAAAATATGAGAACTAAAATAGAGGGAATCTTTGCCTGTGGTGATGTGTGTGCCAAGGTATTAAGGCAGGTAGTTACTGCTTGTGGCGAAGGTGCCAGGGCTGCCTTTTCTGTAGAATCATTTTTAAGATAGCCAACCAATATAATATATAATATGTAAATTTAAAAGATATTATAGTTAGACAGAAAAATTTATTATTTACTCGAATTATACTTAAAAGAAAAAGGAGAGAAAATTGAATTTTGATTTTGGCATTTCTACTATGGTTTACTACCAAGAACCCCTTGAAAAATTGTTACCTTATCTCCATAATTGGAAAATTGAAATTATGGAAATTAGACCCAAGGTTGGTCATTTTCAACCTCAGCGGTTAGAAGAGGTTATAGAATTAAAAAAGAGATTACAGCAGAATGGGATTTTAGTTAAGTCCATCCAT
The DNA here is from genome assembly GCA_002452835.1 of Candidatus Atribacteria bacterium UBA6794. GTDB lineage: Bacteria > Atribacterota > Phoenicimicrobiia > Phoenicimicrobiales > Stramentimicrobiaceae > Oleihabitans. The sequence continues at coordinate 2,683 of DKFO01000001.1, forward strand.
ATGCCCATAGATGGGGTAGATATTTCTCACCCAGAGGAGTATGATAGAATAAAATCAGTCCGAGAAGTTGAAAAAACAATAATGATAGCTTCAAATTTGAAGGCAGAATTGGTTGTAGTTCACCCAGGAGCTAACTGCCACGAAGCTGATGATAGAAAGAAAAGATTAGCTCTTAGTATTGAGAGTTTAAAGGAGATTGTGGACTTTAGCGAGTCTACTTCTATTAAAATAGCCCTCGAAAATACCCTTCCTGGTAGAGTTGGTGATCGATGGGAAGAAATTCAGCAAATAATGGAGGAAGTTCCTTCTAAAAATCTGGGAATATGTTTAGACACAGGGCATTATTTAGTCAATTACCAGCATATAATTCAAAATGATTTATATCTGGATAAGTTGCCTATTAACTGGCAAGATAAATTATTTCACATTCATATTCATGATAATAATGGTAAAGGAGATGCTCATTTATTACCAGGTGAAGGGATTTTTCCCTGGCCTTCTTTTATGGATTTTGTAAAGGAAATAAATTATCAGGGCACTTTAATTATAGAACCCACAGAACAGCGAGAAAAATATGAATTGTCCGATTGTCTTAATAGGGCTATGGAAATATGGAAAAGAATGCAAGAATATTTTAAAGTATCGGAATTTCAATAATTTCGATACTATAAAATATTCTTTCTGAAATAAGGAACAATATATTCTGACACCCTCACCCTAACCCTCTTCCTTCAAGGGAGAGGAGAAGAAGAGGAAGTGAGGTATTTTTCTTTATTTCTTAACTGTATTTTACTATATACTCAATACTCGATACTGAATACTGATAATAGAGGGGTTTCAGGGGACACCTCCCCTTGAATATCTTGTAGTATCGGAATTTCAAAAAATTCGATACTGTAAATAATTATTTCTTAAATAAGATAATATTGATATATTGATTTTCGAGGAGGAATTTTAGGTGACAAAAAATGATGTGGATAAGGTAAGGACTTTTGCTCTGGTAGGGCATGGTGATGCTGGTAAGACTTCTCTTACAGAAGCAATGCTTTATGATGCCAATATGACTACCCGATTAGGTAAGATTGAACAGGGTAATACGGTAACTGATTATGATCCCAAAGAAATAAAGAGAGGTATTAGCATAAATTCTTCTTTAGCTTACCTGAACTGGAAAGATGCTACTTTTAACATTATTGACACACCTGGTTATCTTGATTTTATTGTTGATACTAAATCAAGTTTAAGAGTAGTAGATTGTGCTATTATGGTGGTTTGTGGTGTATCAGGAGTGGAAGTACAAACCGAAAAGGTCTGGGATTATGCTGAAGAATTCCAACTCCCCAGAATTTTCTTTATTAATAAACTGGATCGGGAAAGAGCTGATTTTGATGGGGTTGTTAATATGATTAAAGAAAATTTTGGATCGAATACAGTACCAATTCAATTACCCATAGGACGAGAAGAAAACTTCAGCGGGGTCATTGATTTGTTAAAGATGAAGGCTTATTATTTCCATTCTAATCCAGACGGTAAAAATCAGGTAGAAGAAAAGGAGATATCAGAAGATCTAAAGGGAAAGGCAGCTGAATATCGACAAAAGATGGTGGAAGCTGTTGCTGAATTTGACGATGAAATTTTAATGAAATACCTGGAGGGAGAAGAGCTGTCGGAGCAAGAGATTTTCTCCTGTCTGAAAGGTGCCATGATAGAGAGAAAGATTTTTCCCATATTGTGTGGTTCAGCAACAAAAAATATAGGTATTGAACTATTACTTGATTTCATAAAGGATTACTTTCCCAATCCTGTTGAATTACCGGATATAGTAGTAAAAGATCTGAAGGAAGGAAAAGAAGTTAAATTAAAACGGGCAGTTGATGAGGCGCCCTTTTCGGCCCTGGTATTTAAGACTGTTGCCGACCCTTATGTAGGGAGCTTAAGCTATTTTAGAGTTTTTACAGGAGAGTTGAACTCTGATTCTCAGGTCTATAATTCCTCTCAAGATGTGGAGAATAAGGTAGGCAAGATATTCCGAATGCAGGGAAAAGAACAAACTCCTATTCCCAAAATTTTAGCTGGTGGAATAGGTGCTATTGCCAAACTTAAGAAAACCAATACTGGAGATACCCTCTGTGATAAAGAGTATCCTATTGAATTTAAAAAGATTGA
>DKFO01000064.1 GCA_002452835.1 Candidatus Atribacteria bacterium UBA6794
ATACGTAATACGGTATACCATATTCACCCTTCCCCTCTCCCTTGAGGGGAGAGGGAAAGGTGAGGGTGATAGTATATTACAATTCAGGCAAACTCTGTAAGGCTTGTTCAATTTTATCCTGAGGATAGGCATAATCTTCTAACTTGCCTGCCAAATAATCCTGGTAAGCGGCCATGTCCACATGACCATGCCCGCTTAAAGCTAACAGGATAGTTTTTGCTTCTCCCGATTCCCGGCATTTAATGGCCTCATCAATAGCAACCCGAATAGCGTGGTCTGATTCTGGAGCACTAATAATTCCCTCATTTCGGGCAAAATCAACTCCAGCCTGAAAGGTTTCCAGCTGATGAACTTCCTTTGCTTCTACCAAACCCAAATTTAACAGATGACAGATAATCGGTGCCATACCATGATAACGCAATCCTCCAGCATGAACAGGAGGGGGGATAAATCCATGTCCTAAGGTATACATTTTCAATAGAGGAGTCAATCCTGCTTCATCACCAAAATCATAGCGATACGGTCCTTTGGTCAGGGTTGGGCAACTGGCTGGCTCCACATTAATAATTCTCAAATCGGGATGCAAACCATCAATCTTATCTTTGATAAAGGGTAAAAACATCCCGGCAAAATTGGAACCTCCGCCCACGCAGCCAATAATAATATCAGGATATTCATCAATTTTTTCTAACATTTTCTTGGTTTCCTGGCCAACTACTGTTTGATGTAATAACACATGATTAAGGACACTACCTAAAGCATAGTGGGTATCGTCTCGGCTTACCGCCTCTTCTACTGCTTCACTGATGGCTAATCCTAAACTACCTAAACAATCTGGTTCTTGGGCTAAAATATCCCGACCAACTTTAGTTTGCTCAGAAGGGCTAGGGATACAATCGGCACCCCACACCTGCATCATTACCCTGCGATAAGGTTTCTGGTCATAACTTATCCTTACCATGTACACCTTAATCTCAATACCGAAACAGGCACCGGCAAAAGCCAGAGCACTACCCCATTGACCGGCACCGGTTTCAGTGGTAATACGTTTAATCCCTTCCTGCTTATTATAATAAGCCTGAGCTACAGCAGTATTGGGTTTATGACTCCCCGGAGGGCTGGAACCTTCGTATTTGTAATATATTTTAGCAGGTGTTTTCAGAGCTTTTTCCAGCTGTCTCGCCCTATAAAGTGTGGTCGGTCTCCAGAGACGGTATATATCACGCACTTCATCGGGAATTTCAATATATCTCTCCTGACTCATTTCCTGTTTAATTAATTCTAAAGGAAAAAGAGGAGCTAAATCTTCTGGCTTAAGAGGTTCTTTAGTTGCTGGATGCAATGGTAAGGGTAATGGTTCTGGTAAATCAGCCAGAATATTATACCAATATTGAGGTATTTCTTTTTCTTCTAATAAATATTTAACTTGTTCCATCTTTCCATTCCTTTCTTTTTTAATCATAGATTCATTGTATTCAAAATTAAAATCTTATTTTATGCGCTTATTTTACTGAAATTTTTCTTCCCCCCTCTTGGGGGGCCATCTTTTTACTAATATTTCCAAAAACAGGTCATACACTTTTCTACCCTCCTTCCTTCTTCTAGTTCATTTCACTTAATCTTTATAATTCATTTGAACAAATAAAAAAGGCTTTTCATTCCCTTGCATATTTTAGTGCTAAGGGACGAAAAGCCTTTCGTGGTGCCACCCTTCTTTAGATTGTTTTTTAATCCTAGTATAAGCAAAGTATCAGAACAAAAACAATCACTCTTTTAGGTTCGGTTGGAGTGGAAAAATAAAAAAACCTTTCACCAAGAGGCGAAAGGTTAATTATTTCGTGTTGCCACTCTCCTTGAAACAGACCTTCTAATTTAATCTTAACATAGTCTGTTCCCACTTTATAAAGTACAGGTATAAGAAATACCGATACCCTTTCCCGTTCACGGGGGAAGACCGTCGAGTCCTACCTTTAGATAATAATCTCTTCAGATCAGACCGAAACTTGTGGGTCCATTTAGTACCAAAAAGGAGCCGCTTCTCATCAGCTACGGCTTTCTGTATCCCTTAAGGAGGTACTTATCTCCCACGCCTTGTTTTTACATTTTTTTTCATTTTACCATAACTGTCAAGTATCAATTAGCAATATTACTCAAAATTTAAAAAAATAAAAAGAGTCAAGTGTGCAGCAATCTTATGCATTAATACCAGCAGGTAAGTTAATATAGATTTGCCTTATAATATTATGTTATAATTTTTAAAAAATACCAATATCAGATATCAAAGAGAATAATAAACATTTGGCTTGAGGTTAATTCAGGGGGTTCTCAAGGATAACACCCCGTCCCTACTGAAAACCATTTTCTAATGAGGTCATAAGTTTTGAGTAGTGTTAAACGAAAAAATAGATTATTTCACTGGTTTTTAATACTGGTCACTATTATTATAGTATTTCTGGCAGTATTATATTTTTATATCAATAGTGAAAGTTTTCTTAAAAATGCAAAATCAGTACTTATAACTCAATTGGAAAATCGCCTCGGGAACAAAATAGAAATTGGTTCTGTAGATTCTATCTCCTTTCATTCCCTGCAGTTATCCAATTTTATGATATACCAGGAAAACCTAGAGCAAAAAGAGGTCATTTTTCAAGCAGAAAGGGTAAGGGCTAAATTTACTCTATTTTTGCCATTTTGGAAATGGAAAAACTGGCAATTAAATATACCGGAAATTACCTTTTCTCAAGCCCAGGTAGAGGTAACAAGAGAATCCACCGGGGAATTTGATATATTGAGAAAATTACATCTAAATTTAGAAGATATCAGTGAGAATATAATCATCCACCAGTTGAATTTTCAGAATAGTTACTTAGTATATAACGATGAGCTAATATATAACTACCCTCAGGACTATCTTACCACTAAAGTGAGAAAGGTTAAGGGATATTTTGATTTTACTAATTTACCAAAAATAGAATTTGATTTTGAGGGTGTGCAAGAGACAGATCAGGCCTCCTTGGCCTTAAGTGGCTACTCATTCCTAAATCAACGAAATTATTCATTGGACTTTCATTTTCAAAATGCAGATATTACCCATTTTCAATATTATTTAGATGCTGCCGAGCAATTTAATGTTAGTGAAGGAAGATTTGATTTAGAACTAAATTTAAGCTTTTCTCCAGAATGGGAAACTGAAGAAATATTCTGGCAGGGAAAGGCCACCTTTAGAGAAGCTAATGCCAATCCAGACTTCTTAAAGCAAATACCCTTCGAACAAGTCAGTGGCGCGGTTAATTTTAGCAAGCCTGAAATAACAATCTTAGGGCTTACTGGACTATATCATAACCATACCGTCCAATTAGCAGGATCAGTAATAACTGAACCGGAAGTCTATGTTGACCTTAATATAGAAAGTAAAGGCCTTGATGCTTCTCTCTTAAAGGAGGAAATATGCTCATTTCTTGGTGAAGAGACTGACTTTTCCTTAGCAGGTGAAGTTGACCTATCTGGCAATATCAGTGGCTTAATTGATGAATTCTATATTAGAGGAAATGTATTCGCTGCTGAGATAACAATAGCAAATATACCTTTTCGAAATAATAGTTGTTCTTTTTTATTATCTAAGGATGGGTTAATCATAAATAAGCTGGAATCTCATAATTCAGATGGTAACTTTTCCCTTAGTGGTAATATAGATTGGTCTTTTAATGATATACCTTCTTACCAATTTTCTATCCAGACTGCTAGTCTCTCCTTGCAACATCCCTTATTTAAACAATTTTTGCCTCTAGAAGATTTATCAGGTAATATTGATACTCTTCTTCAAATAGAAAGTCAAAAACAGGATAGCTCTCAGTTAGATCTTGCCGCTAACTTTTCAATAAATTCTTTAGCAAGAAATGAATTTGCTTTACCGGAACCAGTTAAAGGTAGTATCAAATCAACTATAAATATTTCAGACCAACTGTTATCTATCGAGCAAGGTAAGCTGGAATCTGGGAAAAATAATGCTTCTTTAACCGGGATAATTCAATTTGAGGAACTGGTTCATTTTGGTCTTAATTTTGACTGCCAGATGGCTGATTTAGAAAAACTAACCGATGTTTTGGGATTGGAAGAGATGGAGATAGCAGGACAGGCAGTTTTAAAGGGAAATATAGAGGGTGATGCCCAACATCCTGAAATTAATGCCGAATTGTATTTACCAGAATTTTCTGTTCAGGATCATCTACTGGGAGATATAAGTGGACAATTGGTCTATCAACCAAATAGGGTATCTATAAAAACATTTACCTTGACTAATAAAGAAATAAAATTAACCGCTGAGGGAGAAATTATGTTACCTCCATCCGGATTACCAGAAATAGCTCTTTCCTATCAACTCTATCCTCTGACTCTCCAGTTACTAAGGGAAACAATCAATTACCCTCTTCCTTTATCCGGTCAGACCAAAGGTACCGGTCAAATCAAAGGTACCTGGCCAAAGCTAACAGTTAGTGGAAATCTTGAGCTGGCGCAAATAACCTATGATGATTACCAGTTAGGGGAGGGCCAACTTGATTTTATCTTACAACCTGACGAGGTAATTGCCGCTAAAAATAAAGATGATAATTCAGATGAATTAGAAAATGGAATTAGTAATTCCTATTCTCTCAATTTAGAACATCTGGAGCTCAAAAATGCAATGATGCAGTTGGTGGCAAAAGGCCAAATGGAAATGGGAGAAAAATATCCCTTTGGCTTAGAAGTTGAACTTTCCCACCAGGCATTTAATAATATGATAGAAAATATCTATCCTACTAATAATAGTAATAATAACTTAAAAAAGTTCTTACCAGCTCGGATAACTGGCAAGGCAAATATAGCTGGCAATCGAGATGAACAACAAATTACTTTATCTTTCCTACTTACCCCTCAGCAACCGGAAAATAATCCGCCTTCTCAGTTAGAAGCGGCACTTCTTATAAACGAGGAAGGATTAGAAATTTCCGATTTACGGTTAATTCAGTCCGAAGGTCTCTTTAGAGCTAATGGACGGATAAACTTTACTAAGGAGCTCGATATAAATTTTCAAACTGAACAATTAGACATACAGACCTTAATGAACCTGGCTCAAATAGATGAAGTCATAAGGGGTATTGTGGATATAAATGGTTCTTGTAAAGGAACCCTTGACCAACCAAGTATATCTCTTAAGGCCCAGATTAAAAAGGGTTATTTTAGAGAGGTTCAATTTGAAGACTTGCAAAGTGAATTATACTGGAATAGTAAAACAAACCAGTTAGAAATTAAGAAATTAGCCATTGCTTTAGAAAAAGAATATCAGATATATGCCCAGGGGAATATCCCCCTGGATGGCTTTCTCGCTGATAGGCAAGAAGAAATAGATTTAGATTTAGAGTCGGCATATCCTGAAATTCCACTGAATTTTCAAATTAAGATGGAACATGCTGATCTAAATTTATTAAGATTATTCTGGAAAGATACCTTTTCCGAAATTAGCGGCAACATTGACCTGGAACTTATCTTAAGTGGTACCTCTGGAAATCCTATTGTAAATGGCACAATTGATATCAATCAGGGGATTGTTAAACTGAATAATTTACCTATTCAAATTGGCGAAATTAATAGCTCAGTAAAAATAATAAATAATCAGGTTACTATCCCACCAATATTTGTTAGTGCTTATGAAAACAAGCTTAGCCTATCGGGAAGATGTGAATTGATTGGGTTTTTACCGAAAAACATCTTCCTTTCTATAAAAAATGAGAAACAAAAAATTATCTATCAGAATATTTTAGAAAGTGAGGCTGATTTGGAGTTAGCAGTAAGTAATTCAATTCTCAATCCGCGTATCAGTGGTAAATTACTTCTTGCTAATGGGCAATTGAATCTTAATAATCTTAATAATTTATTACCAATTGAGAAAGAAAATGGTATATCATTTTCACCTTCCTCTAGAGGAGAAAATTTAGCAGGAGAGCTTGACTTAGATATTGAACTACTCGATCCTTTTAAATTAAAAATGACTAATGTTGAAATTGAGGGGAGTGGTAGAATTAGCTTGCAAGGTTCGTTAAGAGAACCAGTCTTGCAAGGTACCCTTGCCTTAAAAAAGGGTTATTTTATCTATCTTGAAAAAAGATTTTCTATTACAGATGGTCTGATCAGTATTAATGGTTTTACCTTAGATAATATTGATATTAATGCCAGGGCATATACCAATGTGCAGGGTGTAGAAATAACCATTCATATCATGGGCAATCTTTCCAGTCCCCAGGTTCTACTTTCCTCACAGCCTGCTCTAAGGGAAACTGAAATTTTGTCTTTATTAACCTTTGACCGAAATATTCAGGGTCTTTCCGAAGGAGAAATTAGTCAGCTACTATCCGAGGAGATGGTTAATATTCTTTTTCAAAGCTTACAGACGAACCTTTTTAAACGGATGGAACGGGAACTGGCTGAAGGACTGGGACTTGAATTTATCCATCTTTCTTATGACGAATCAGTAAATTCAGATGATCATCTCTTTTTTTTAGAAGATTTGAATCTAAAAGATTTAACCTTAGAGGTTGGCAAAATGGCTAATGACAATCTGTTAATAACCTATTCCACCTCTCTGGATTTTCATGGGGAAAAAAGCCTGGGTCTAGACTATCAAATCTCATCTGACTTTAGCTTTAGCACGCAGTTTGAGACTTATTCTCTAAATATAAAAGAAGAGGATTATCGGTTTAAATTTGGTCTAGAAATTAGATTTTAAGGCTTAAGGTTGTGGTAAAAGATACATTTGTCTACCTCTTATTTTAATTAATATAATTTTTTTGTTATTTGCTTATTTACAAATTAAAAAAAATGTTAGATAATATTTTTGGTTCATGGTATATCATAATATCATGGATCTCTCTCCAGTGATATTTTTGTTAGGGCTTTATGATACTTTTACTTTGCTCTACCTTGCCTCTAAAGAAATGTTACTGAAGAAATAAAGAATATAGTATTTAAAGAAGGAGGTAAAGAGATGCAAGGTAATAAGCTCTATGTAGGAAACCTTAGCTATGCCGTCAATGAAGGACAGTTAAAAGAACTGTTTGAAAATTATGGTACTGTGCAAAGTATCAACATCATTGAAGGCAAAGGTTTTGGCTTTGTAGAAATGTCCACTAACGAAGAAGCAGAAGCTGCCAAAGAAGCATTGAATAACCAAGAATTTCAAGGACGTCCTCTAAAAATTGATGAAGCCCGTCCTCGCCAACCCAGAAGAGACTTTAATTCTGGCTCCAGAAGACGCTTTTGATAATCAACAGTAAATAGCCATGGATAAATCCGTGGCATTTGATACTTTTCGAGCTTTACTTAACGCCCTTGGGGTTAAAAACCCTTTGGTATTATCTATTTTATCAATGATTAATACCAAAGGGTTTTTTGATTTATCTCTTCATTTTTATATTTTTTCTCAATATAGTAAAAATTTTTTTTAAAAACCTATTGACAAATATTTTTATTTCATTATAATTGTCAATAGAAAATGATGCTATTAGCATATGATGTTAATAGCATTAATTATAAAAATTAATAACATAAAAATATAAATATTACCAATGGAGGTGTTATTATGGACCTTATTAGATGGGAACCAAGAAGAAATTTAGCGAGAAGTTTCTTTGATGATTTCTTTGATGTGATGGAGAGCCCCAGTAGAGGTAGAAGGAGTTTACTGGAAGGTGGCATCTGGGAACCGGCTATTGATCTAATCGATAAAAAGGATAAGCTCATTGCTAAAGTTGAACTTCCCGGGGTAGATAAGAAAGATGTTAAATTATCTATAACTGATAATAATTTAACCATACAGGGTGAAATTAAAAAGGACGAAGAAATTAAAAAAGAAGATTACTATTATCGGGAAAGAGCTTATGGCAATTATGCCCGAACTATTTCTTTGCCAGCAGAAGTTGATAAAGAAAAAATTAGTGCCAAGTTTAAAAATGGAATTTTAGAAATTACTATGCCTAAGAAGCCAGAAGTCCAACCCAAAGAAATCACCATTGAAGCAGAGTAACAACTACTTAAACTTAGTTAAAAAATAGCTCCCACCATGGGAGCTATTTTTTTATTTATTATCTTTCCCAACAGATTAATAGTAATTTAGTAAGACTATTAAGATATTCAATAAAATTCAAAATTCTACCAGGCAGCCACAACTCCGTCTGCCCGGGGTTCAGTTGCTCCCAATAAAACTCCATTTCTGCCTCTTAGGATAATTTGTCCTCTACCAAATTCACTTGAATCTAAAGCTATTTCTATATTATGTCCTTTGCGCTCCAGTGCTTCGGCAATGTGCTTGGGAAAATTCTGCTCCACTTTCACTTTCTTACCTTCCACCCATTGCCAGCGTGGAGCATCTAGAGCAGCCTGGGGATTAAGTTGAAAATCTATCATATTCATAACTACCTGAACATGTCCCTGTGGTTGCATTAATCCCCCCATCACCCCAAAAGGACCAATTGCTTTGTTATCTTTAGTTAAAAATCCAGGAATAATGGTATGATAGGTTTTCTTCCCGGGCTTTAAGTAATTAGCCTGAGAAGGGTCTAAAGAAAAATTAGCTCCCCGATTTTGCAAAGAAATACCGGTACCTGGAATAACTATTCCAGAACCAAAACCAGTATAATTACTCTGAATATAAGATACCATATTGCCTTGACTATCGGCAGTTGCCAGATAAACAGTATCACTACCGAATGGTTTTATAGGATACGGGTCAATAGCTTTATCGGTAATTAATTTTTTTCGCTGAAAAGCATATCTTGTGGAAAGTAAATCTTCAATTTTTACCGACATCTCTGAAGGGTCTGTTATATAATTTCTTCCATCTATAAAGGCCAACTTAATTGCCTCAATCTGACGGTGAAAGGTATCCGGTTCTTCTCTGGTCGTAAAGTTAAACTCCTTTAATATATTTAAAGCCATTTGAGTAACCAGTCCCTGGCTATTGGGTGGCATCTCCCAAACTTGGTATCCTCTATAACCAATACTAACCGGATTGACCCATGTAGGAACAAAGAAAGCCAAATCCTCTTTACGCAGATAGCCATTATATTTTTGGGAAAAAGCATCAATCTTCTCGGCAATCTCTCCTCGATAAAAGGATTCTGCCTCACTATCGGCAATCTTTTGTAGTGTCTCAGCCTGCTCTGGCAATCGCCACATTTCACCCGGTTCAGGAGTGTGATTCCCTGGGGCAAAGGTCTTCAACCAATATTGAAATACCTCCTCATCCTTACCACAATTCGAGTATATTTGATAAGCCTTTTTCCATAAAGAACTGACTAAAGAGGAAACAGGAAATCCACGTTTAGCATATTCTATGGCCGGAGAGAGGACTTTTGGAAAAGGAAGGCAACCAAATTTTCTGGATAATTCTATCCAGGCTGCCGGAGCTCCCGGAACAGTAACTGGTATCCAACCAAAATTAGGAATTTCTTGATAGCCTTCTTTTCTTAATAGCTCAGCTGAGATAGCCTTCGGGGCAGGGCCGCTGGCATTCAAACCATAAAGTTGGTCTTTATTCCAGATCAGAGCAAAGGCATCTCCACCAATTCCATTAGAGGTGGGCTCTACCACAGTCAGGCAGGCTGCGGTAGCAACTGCTGCATCAATAGCATTACCACCTTCTCTTAGTATTGCCAAACCAGCTTGAGCAGCTAATGATTGAGAGGTAGCTACCATTCCATTTTTAGCAAAGACAACTCTTCTCTGAGAAGAATAGGGATAATACTGATGGTCAAACAATTCCATTAAGTCCCTCCTTTATACTTATCTACCCTAATTTATTAATCTTTTAATAATTAATATACCAGTAAATTAGAATAACCCCCATAGGTGGGCAGACATGGCCACAATAGTAATTATCAGGAAAATTCTAATCCATTTATCTCCCTTGGTGATAGCAAAAATACTTCCTAAATAGGCACCAATCGCACTACCAGCAGCTAAAGTTAATCCCAGTAAGAGGTTAACTTTGCCATTGATAAGAAATACCAGAAGAGAAGAGATAGTGAAAATTAATATTATTAAAACTTTTAAAGAATTAACTTTTACTAAAGACATCCCAGTAATAAGAGTGAGTGCCACAATAATGATGAAACCAACACCAGCTTGAATAAATCCCCCATAAAAACCAACTCCAAAAAACACTAATACGGCAACAACTAGACGAATAATACTCCAATTCTCGCCTTCAATTTCTTTAATAAATCTTTTCTCCGGGCGTGTTAATATGATAATTAAAACAATAATCATTACCACTCCCAGGATTTTCTCAAACAATTCTCCAGAAATAGCTATAGCTACCCTCGCTCCAATAATCGATCCTAAAATAGCCGGTATCCCTAAAAGTAGGCCTATCTTGGGATAAAAATATCCTTTACTGCGAAAGCTGATTACTGCTACAATATTTTGAATGAAAATGGCAATGCGGTTTGTCCCATTAGCTTCCGCTGCTGGCAAACCTAAAAAAATTAGCATAGGCATGGTAAGAAGTGAGCCACCACCACCTAAAGTATTAATAAACCCAGCCACTATACCAGTAATCAAAACAAGACCTATCTGCCATAAATTCATACAAACTCCTAAAATTGAACTATATTTTTATTTGAGTTCCCACATTACAGAAAAAGAAACGTTCCCCGAATTCATAGCATAAACGCATAGCAGTTTCTAATCCCGTACAATGAGAGGTTCCTATTCTTTCTATATCAAATTTTTGTAAGGCTTCAATAGTCCTGGTTTTAGTGTCCTCGCTTACTGGACCAAGATGAGTTCCTCCTAAAATAGTATGAATATGCCTTTGACCGGTTTTCTCAAGGGCATAATTAATAATATTTATAATCCCGGAGTGCGAACAACCTAAGATAATAACCAATCCTTTAGTAGTACTGGCAATCAGGGTTTGGTCATCTATCACCAGATCCTGTTTGTAGCCACTTTCACTTTTAAGCAATAGTTTAGTATCTCCGATCTCAAATGGGGTCTTGCGAGGAATTTCTCCACTCAACATTAAGCCCGGCACAATTTCTGTCCAATCGGTATTAAATATAAATTCTGCTCCCCTACCCTCTAATACTTCACGACGAAAGGGAATGCCAATATTTTTTTCTACATCCTCATGAACCTTATAACTATTTTTAAAGAGTTCTGGATGGGAATAAACCTTTACTTTCCCGATATATTCCAGAACTGGCAGAAGTCCCCCGGTATGATCATGGTGATGATGGCTTATGATAATACCCTTAATACTGGATAAATCCTTACCAAAATATTGAGCGTTATTAATAATAGTCTTTCCCTGCCCCGTATCAAAAAGAAAATTCCCATATTCTGTTTCAATATAGACCGCCCAGCCATGTTCGGCCAGCGCTCCCTCGTTAAAGAATACACAATTTTCACAAAGAACAGTTGCTTTTAATTGTTCCATCTTTATCTCCTTAATGAAATGTTTTTATTGTACAACAAAATTGAATAAAAATTATTTATATACTAATATGTCTCAACGCTTTTGTCTATATTTTATTAATCTTTTGGAACTTCATAAGAAATTAATTTAGAAAAATTACGCCAAAACCTCTGGCTTTTAACTATTCATTTTATTAATTTATGATATAATCTTAAATACTTACTTGAAATTTCTGTTATTACCATAATCTTGCATTATCAGAATTTCAAAAAAATTTCGATAGTATTAAAATAAAAAAGGATAAGCTCTCAAAGATAAGATATTCAAATTATTAATACCTATTGAGTTTAAAATAAGGAATTTATTTGTTATAAAAGATTTTGAAAGACAAAATAGAATATGCTCATCATCATATTCCTCTCCCTTAGAAGGGAGAGGTAAGGTGAGGGTGATAAATATTACCTTAAGGTTAATTAGGGGTTCTCAAGGAGAATCCTTCCCTTGAATATAGGAATTTAGGTTTATTTTAAGAAATGAAAATTGTTGACCTGAGTCATTTAATAGGTAATGATATGCCAGTTTATGCAGAAACTGAATTACCGGAATTACAACCTATCTGTACTCTGGATAAAGATGGTTACCGAGAAACAAAAATTACTTTATATTCTCATACTGGTACTCATATCGATGCCCCCGGCCACATGCTAAACAATGGTATTTATCTGGACCATATAGGAATCGAATATTTTATTGGTAGAGCCACTATTTTAGACTTTAGTAACGGCAAAAACTCATTAATTAATCCTAATGAGATTGTGCCGTATCAGGACAGGATAAGCAAGGTCGATTTTGTGATCATTGAAACCTTATGGAGTAAATACTGGGGGGAGAAAAATTATTACCAAAATTATCCCTGCCTCAGTTTAGCATCTGTCCGACTTTTAGCAAATTACAAGCTAAAGGGAGTAGGTATTGATACTATTTCCCTTGACCCTCCTGATACAGTTCATTTTTATGCCCATAAAATCCTTTTGTCTAATAATATTCTTATCATTGAAAATCTTACCAATTTAGAGCTTATCAAAAGTGATTTTTTTACCTTTGTTGCTTTACCATTAAAAATAAAAGACTCAGATGGTTCGCCAGTTAGAGCCATAGCCATCGAAAATTTATAAATTGGGAGGATATTTTGAATTTTTCCATTTGTCAGAAAATTACTGAAAATATTAAACGGGTAATGGTGGGTAAAGATAAAGCAATTGAGCTTATGCTGGCCACTCTTTTAGCCGAAGGACACCTTCTCTTAGAAGATGTACCGGGGGTAGGCAAAACCCTACTGGCTAAATCTCTGGCCAGAAGCATAGGTGGTACTTTTCACCGCATTCAATTTACCCCTGATTTGCTTCCTTCTGATATAACAGGGTTTAACATTTATAATCAAAAGGAGGGCAAATTTGTTTTTCAGCCTGGTCCAGTAATGTCTAATGTAGTTTTAGCTGATGAAATCAATAGAACCATTCCCAGAACACAGTCCAGTCTGCTGGAAAGCATGCAGGAAAGACAGGTAACGGTGGATGGGGTCACCATGGACCTACCCGCTCCTTTTTTGGTCATAGCCACTCAAAACCCGATTGAGCTGGAAGGAACCTTCCCTCTCCCGGAAGCACAATTAGATAGATTCCTGATGCGTATTAACTTAGGCTACCCTTCCTTCGAAGAAGAAATATTAATCTTAGAACGATTTCAGCAAGAGGACCCTTTAGAAAAACTACCATCCGTTACTACCCCGGAAGAAATGCTGAACCTGCAAAAAGAAAGAGAAAAAATATATATTTCCCAGGAAGTAAAACACTATATTGTAAACCTGGCTAATGCTACCAGAAATTCTTCCAAAATTCGCTATGGGGCCAGTCCCAGAGCTTCCTTACACTTAATGCGAGCTGCCCAATCCTTAGCAGCCTTAAGGGGTAGAGATTTTGTACTACCAGATGATATAAAAGAACTTTTTACGCCGGTCCTGGCTCATCGCCTGGTGATAGACAGCAAAGAAAGATTGAAAGGAATTACTGATCAAAAGACACTGCAAGAAATTTTAGCAGAAACAGAAATACCCACTCTGGAATTAAACAAATGAATTATAATTTAGATTATAGCCGTCCGCTATCATCAGTCTTCACTGATGGTCTTTTTCGATTTCTGGTCCTGCTATTATTATTCATCGCTCTACTTTTTGAACAAAAGAATCTCATCTTAATTTCTTTACTAATATTAACCATGTTTTATGGCTGCAAATTATGGTGCCGTTGGAGTGCTAAAAATATTCATTATTCTTTTGATGCAGAAAAGAAGAAGGGATTCCCGGGTGAAACTATCTCCTTACAGGCAAAGATTTTTAATAACAAAATTTTGCCTGTGTGGATAAAATTACTGATACCAATGGACAGTAAGCTTATTGCCTTAGAAGGGAAAGAGAATTTTCTTGGTGAGGAATTCAGTCTACTCTGGTATGATAATTTTTTAGGGCAGTGGAAATTAACAGCCCAACACCGAGGTTGTTTCCAAATTGGACCTCCTTTTTTAGAAACCGGGGATCTGCTGGGCTTTTTTCAGCAAAGGAAATATTTATCTCAAGCAGTAGAGGTAATTATTTATCCTAAACTTATCTCTTTAAATTTTCTTGCGGCACCAGTTAGAGAATTATTCGGTAAGCCTGGTATAGACAGTCCGGTGAAGGACCCTATTTATCCCATTGCCACTTGCGATTATCAATATGGGGAGCCAGCAAAGTTTATCCACTGGAAAGCTAGCGCCAGACATAATCGCCTGCAATCAAAAGTCTTCGATTCCTCCGCTCAACGAAAAACCTTATTGATTATTGATGTTGCTTCCTTTCCCAAAAAAGGACAGGAAGAACTGTTTGAGAAAACCTTGGAAGTAATAGCAGCAATGATAGTAGAGTTTGATAGGCAGGGTAGCCCTTATGGTATCCTTTCCAATGGAAAGTTAGTAGGAGATAATCCTGCCAGTCTTTCTCTAGGAAGTGGTCCTGAGCAGCTCTCTCAAGCTATGGAATTGCTGGCCAGGATTCAGCTTAAGGCCACATCTTCAGTGCCGCGCATACTATCCCAAGAAGGAACCATACCAGGAGGAACTGGCTGTATTTATTGTGCCTACCGTCTCCACAGAAAGATTATCCAGACGGCAGAATGGTTAAGAGAACGCCATCTACCGCTATATTTTATGATAGCTAAACCTTCCCGCCATATAACCTGTTCTCATCTACCTCTCTTTCTAGTGGATGAAATTCACGGTGGGGTTTGTGAAGCAAATTCTAATTTTAATGAAAATCATGCTTAAAAAGTTACTTAAACTTAAATTAGCTGGAGAATTGTTAGGTAGGTAAGTATGAAGGGCAAGAAAACATTATTATATATCTCTACTGGCATGATGGAAGTGACCTGGCTGTATGCCTTAGCCTCTATCTTATTTCTATTACTGAATTATCCCCTCTTTCCTATTTGGGCAGCAATTTTGGCTTTTTTTGTTCCTGTCATTATTACCTCTGCTTTAAAAGGAAGAGGAAGAAGAATTATAGAACATGTTCTTCTGCATCTCCTTTTTTATCTTTCTATTCTCCTTTTTACTATTTATTTTTATGGAAACTGGCCGGAACCCTTTTGGAATTTTACCTGGCTGGAGATGATTTTAAACCAGCAGTATGGTGTAGTTAGTGGATTTGCTTATCTTTTATTACTTATCTGGTTTTCTTCCCTCTGGATAAACGGATACAAATTGGCAAACCGCTCTTGTGATTATTTTATAGTTACTTCTCGCTTCGATCTGGGTATGGTAGCACTTATCCTTACCTTTATTATTCTGGGTAGTACCAATTTATCCTTCCCCCGAGCGGATATTTTAATCATTTATTATTTTCTTTTCAGCATGTTGGCTATAGCCCTTGCCCAAAACTTAAGAAGTTCACCAACAAAACATGCCTCCTCAATAAGTGAAACCAGCTTAGTAATCCCTTTTATTCTAACAGTATTACTTATCGGGAGCTGGGTTTTCTTATTTTTCTTACCCCAGCTCACTTCTGCCGCCCAGACCGGCTATCAGATTCTTAAAATTGTCGCCAGACCCATCGGCAATTTACTTCTGAAACTTCTTACTTTGCTTTTTGGATTCCACAAACCTGCTTTAGAAGTAGGTCCAACCTATTCTGGTGAAGCAGGTCTTCCTATGGTAGAGAATGTTGAACCATCCTGGTGGGCTCAATTATTGCAATGGCTGATTACCTGGGGAGGAATCATTTTTTTGATTCTATTTGCCCTGTTATTAATAGGTTGGTTGGCCTGGTCACTCTGGAAGTGGTTTTCTACCAGAACTGAGCTGGATACCGAGAAAAAAGGGTTCTGGGAGGAATTATGGCTCTGGATAAGATATATTTTTTCTGAAGGTAAACGATTGCTAGCCAAAATTTTTAACCAGATAATAACTGCGAGAAGGAAACCGGAAAATATATCTCTACTATTTCAAAAACTTTGCCGATGGGGACAGCATAGCGGCATTCCCCGAAAAAAATCTAAAACACCAGCGGAGTATGGCAGACAGCTTGCCTTTTTCTTTCCTGATAGCCAGCAGGATATTCGACTGATTATTGATGGCTTTAACGAGGTAATATATGGAAAGAGAAACCTATCCAAAGAACAACTGGATCAAGTAAAAAAAGCCTGGAGGCGTATCTCCAGCCCTACCAAATGGTTCTTACGCCTCCAGGTAAAAATATTTCACTCCCGGAAACTCTCCTACTATCATGAGGCAATATCTTCCTCATCTTAATTGTCAATAGAAAAAACTAGAATTGTTATCTACAGCAAAACGATAGCTATCACCAAAACTATTGATTTGGTCTAACTACTTTATTACTTAACTTACCAATACCCTCTATCTCAACCTCAATAGTATCACCAGGCCTTAAAAATATTGGTGGTTTACGGGCAAACCCAACTCCCTCTGGGGTACCAGTCATAATTACCGTGCCAGGGTAAAGGGTAAAATTTTTAGAACAATAACTAACTAACTCTCTGGTGCTAAAGATCATATCAGAGGTATTAGAATCCTGCATAACTTTCCCATTCAGTCGGGATACGATTCTACAGTTATCAGGGTCAGGAAGTTCTGTTTCAATCCAGGGACCTAAGGGGCAAAAGGTATCAAATGATTTACCCCTGGCCCATTGTTGATCTAAACGTTGCTGGCAATCTCTCGCTGAGACATCATTACCACAGGTGTATCCCAGGATATACTTATCTACCTCATCTATCTTGATATTCTTGGCTTTTTTGCCAATCACAATAACCAATTCAGCTTCATAATCAACTTCATCCGGGGCTATTTCTGGTAGAACAATATTATCCTCTGGACCAATAACGCTGGAAGTTAACTTAATAAAAATAAGTGGTTTCTCAGGATAAGCCTGACCACTTTCATCGGCATGTTTTTTGTAATTTAAACCGATAGCAATAATATTAGGAGGGGCTACCGGGGCTAGTAATTTCACCTCTTCTCGCCTAATTTTTAGTGAACTTACTACAAATTTATCAAATATATCCCCTTCAATGGGGCTGATTTCCCCTTCTTTCAGCACCCCATAGCATACTTTACTATTTTTTTGATACCTTACTACACGCATAATTAATAATATTACCTCCCTTTTCACTTTATTTATTTTTATTAAATTAATATTTTAAGGCTTAACAGCTAAAGCCAGCACTAGACTATCTATCACTTTTTTATAAGAATAGGATAGGAAAAACATTCATAATGTTTTCCCTATCCAAACATTCTTTTTATTGATTCTATCATAATAATATTAAATTTGGTGTATTTTAGCTATAATCATATCATAATTCTTTTTACTATTTTGATTTTTTCTTTTTCTATAAATCTTTGAAAAATTGTTGCTATATTAATATACTATAATAGAATTGGGTAAAGGCGATTTGTATTCTGGAATATGAAATCCCTTAAATTATTTTTTTCAATGACTGTAACTTAGTCATCAATTTTAAAGAATTACAGGGTACTTAAAATAATACAAATTTGGAATAATTAATAAAAGAAAAATAAATAATAAATTTATTTTAAATAATATAAAATGAATCTATAGAAAAATATCTGGAAGAAAGAAATATGAATCAGAAAATTTCAGCTGATATGCTTTATAATTATGTACAATGCCCGCATCGGTTATACTTAGACCTGTTTGAAGAACCAACCAAGAGAGATCCAGAAACTGCCTTCATGAAATTGCTCTGGGAAAGAGGTATCGATTTTGAAAAACAGGTGGTGGCTGAGTTAAAACAACCTTTTCTGGATCTAAGTCCTTATTCGGGAAATGAAAAAGAGATGAGAACCAGAACAGCTTTAGAAAAAGGTATCCCCTTAATTTATAGTGGGCGAATCAGTGCTTCCCATTTGGTTGGAGAGCCAGACCTGTTAGTAAAAAAAGAAGATGGCTATATTGCTGGTGATATCAAAAGTGGTTCCGCTCTGGAAGGTGAAAATGACATATCAGAGGGTAAACCTAAATTACACTATGCTCTTCAGTTGAGTTTATATACCGATATTCTGGAACAGTTAAACCATTCCCACTCCAGAACGCCTTTTATTCACGATATTCACGGCAGAGATGTTACCTATAATCTGGCTCAACCAATAGGAAAACGTAATCAGAAAAGCTGGTGGGATGCCTATCAACAAGCCTTATCGGAAGTTGAACAGATTATAGGTAAAAGGGCAATTACCTCACCAGCACATGGAGGAGTCTGTAAACTTTGTCACTGGAGATCACATTGTTTCAGATATCTCATTATGGTGAAAGACCTGACCCTTATTCCCGAATTGGGTCGCCAGAAAAGGAATATTATGTACCAAAAATTTAAAAAATTTACCGATTTTGCCAGAAAACCTTTTCCGGAATTTATAGTCGGCAAAAAGACCATTTTCCCCGGGATCGGTACCCCTACCTTGTATAAATACCACGCTCGAGCTAGATTATTAGCCAGAATCGATAAGCAGGCTTATTGCAGGAAAAAAATAAAATTACCTAAGACCGATACCGAATTATTCTTTGATGTGGAAACAGATCCCATGCATGATTTCTGTTACCTGCATGGTTTTGTGGAACGACATGGTCATGATTCAGCATCTGAAAAATATGTTCCTTTTTTTGCTGATCAGAACGATGAAAGGGAGGAAGAAAGGATTTTTATTGATGCCTGGCACTATATCAGGCAACACTTTCCCTGCACCATCTATTATTATTCTCCTTATGAGAAGACCATCTGGACCAAACTGGCTCAGAAATATCCTGAGCTTGTAAAACCTTCAGAAATAGAGGCTTTCTTTAATTCACCGCTGGTTATTGACCTCTATAGCGATATTGTTAAAAAGTATACGGAATGGCCTACTTATAGTTACTCCGTAAAAGATCTGGCTAAATACCTTGGTTTTCGATGGCGAGATGAGAGCCCCTCTGGGGCTGAGTCTATTGAGTGGTATCATCGCTGGTTAGAACAAGGAAGGCCAGAGATTAAAGAACGTATCCTCAAATACAATGAGGATGACTGTATTGCCATGAGAGTGCTCCTGGAAGGCATCCTAACTCTACCGGTAAAAAATGATTAGCCTGCAGTCTTACCTTGCTATTGTTGAAAATAGAAAGCTTTCTTAGCAAGACTAACTCTAGTACACACAATCGCGATAACGATATTTTATTTACCTGAATGAAAGAAAAATATAAATATTATCGTATTATAATATGATTACAGAAGCCAAGGATAAATAAGGAAGTAATTTTCACAGGCGAAGAAAGATGCTATGATTTATATTTCTGATTGTGAGCAAAAAACAGATGCTGAGTTAGTTAGACTGAGTTTAAAAAATCAGGATTATTACTATTGCCTTATGAAACGATATGAAGCTCCTTTGATGAACTATATCTATAAATTATCTGGTCTAAACAGGACTGACTTGGAAGATATTTTGCAGGAAGTTTTTATCCTGGTCTATCAAAATTTAAATGATTATAATAGAAGCTTTAAATTTTCTAGCTGGATTTATCGTATTGCCCATAATTATACGGTAAGTCAACTTCGTAAAAAAGCACAAGGCACTCAGAATATATCCTGGGATGAGCACGATTTGGAACAGATTGTCCAATCAGATTTTGACTTAGAAGAAAATCTTGCTCTAAAAATTAATTATCATAACTTACTTAGCATTATTGATTCACTCCCTCTAAAATATAAAGAAGTCTTATTATTGAAATTTGTAGATGGAAAAGATTATCAGGAAATCAGTGACATTCTAAGAAAGCCCATCGGAACTGTCGGCACCCTTATCAATCGAGCTAAAAATATGCTGACTCAAGAAATAGAAAAACACAAAGCAGGTGTGAAATATGACTGATATCAGTAAAGAAACTCTGGAAAAAATTAAAAAGGAACAGGTACAACCCAAACCTCGTTGGTATTTTCTAACTAAAAATTACTTTTACTGGCTGATGTTTGTCCTGACCACAGTGCTGGGCGGTATTGCTTTTGGAATGATTATGTTTATCACTGACGATCTGGATTGGGATATTTATCATTATCTGGGTATCAGCTTGCCAAAGGCAATAATAATTAGCTTACCCTACCTCTGGATTATCTTATTACTGTTTTTTCTGTTTATTACTTACTATAATTTTATTCATACTCGCACCGGTTATCGCTACCGATTGGTGGTAATCTTTTGCCTTAGCTTATTGATAAGTGCATTACTGGGATTTGGTTTTTATCACTATGGCTGGACTGATACCATAGATAGAGGACTAAGAGACAGGATTCCGGGCTATCATCATCTGGTATATAGTGGACAAAAACAATGGATGCAACCCGAAAAAGGGCTGTTAAGTGGTACTATTATTGAGATAAAACCAGAGGAAAATACGCTCTGGTTGGAAGATGATTTAGGTCAAAAGTGGCAAATTGACTTTAGTCAGGCTCATTTAAAAGGCATTACCTCTTTAGCACCAAATGTAAAAATCAGAATAATAGGTCAAAAATTAGCTGAACATTACTTTAAGGCGGAAGAAATTAGAGCAAGCCGTGGTTTCCATCAGAGGCCAGGGAGAAGAAAGCAATATTAATTTCACCAACTTTTCTGGTTGGTTATTAATTTTGGTTCTCTTTATTTACTAACTTATTTACCTTATCCTTGGCTTTTGCTAATTGTTTTTCTAAATCTAAGGTATTAATAGCGCTGGGCATAATTTTGGACTGGCTAAAATCAATCTCTACCTTTTGAATACCAAAACCCTTAGTTAAAGTAGTCAGCGTCTGTCTGGCGGAATTCTCAACTTCTGATTGCAACTTATTAACCACACCTTCTGCCAGTTGAGCAGCTTGATTTTTCGCTTCCTCCTTTAATTGATTTTTATCATCTTCACTAAAACCAGAACCAAAGGCACGATTTAATAAATCAGGAAGCAACCAGGGCAAAAATTTAGAATTCTGCTCATCATAAAAACTTATATCTCGAATATGTACCTCATAAAGACAGCGTGGCATTTTCAAAATGTAGTTATTTTCATTTAACTTTTCAATCTTAAAATCAGGACTACGTAAATCATAACGAAAATCAATATCAAACTCAAAGATCATAGCCATCTTTTTGGTGGAAACCAACCATTGAAAATATCTCTTACCAATATCACCAAACCAATGCTGAGAGGCAGTTACAATTTCCTTGGTAACCAACTTGAAAACTACCAATTCTCCTACAGAACGAAGCTGCTCTAAAGAAGAATATACCCGTATTTCTTTCCCAGTTCCCCGGGGGCGCAATAATAACCACCATAAGAGTATAAAAAGAATAAATGCCAAGACAAATCCAATAATAACAAAAACAATATTTGCTGGCATTCCTTAATTCTCCTTTCCTTAATTCTCTTTAGGAAATAATTTATCACCCTCTCCCTCCCCTCTCCCTCAAGGGAAAGGCTTAAGTTAAGATGAGGGTTGTAGCATATATTGTTTTTTAATTATATCACATATATAATTATTATCTAAAAAGAATCTCCTGAAACAGGGTTAAT
>DKFO01000039.1 GCA_002452835.1 Candidatus Atribacteria bacterium UBA6794
GGGTATAAGTGGATGAGATTGCTTCGTCGCTTCGCTCCTCGCAATGACAAAATGGTATATCGTATTACGTATAATGTATATCGTTTAAATACAGTTGCTAGTCGGAAGTTAATTCAGGGGTTATCAAGGGGAAGGATTCCCCTTGAATATCATGTCAGACTAATTCTAAAGGAAAGTTTCCGTGAGAGAAGATAAATTTAATTATTATGTTTCACCAGAAAATTTTTCTTCTCTTTATTCTTATTATCAAAAGAGTGACAGTGGCCTAAGATGGGAACCTCTTTTTGTTATACCAACCTGGCTACAAACCTGGTGGGATGTATTAGGTTCAGGATTTACCTTACAGCTGCTTGCCATCTATAAGGATAACCAGATTATTGGTATAGCTCCCCTTAAGGTAAAAGAAAAGATAGCGTCTATTATTGGTAGTGATGATGTCTCAGATTACCTTGATTTCATCGTACTCTCAGGCCAGGAGAATATTTTCTGTTCTTGTTTGCTGGAATATCTCCCTAAGAAAGATATCAGCTATCTAGACCTTTATCATATTCGTCCAGAATCTGTAGTTTTTCGTTTTCTTATTAAAGAAGCAGAAAAACAGGGTTTTGAAGTTTCTTGCCATCAAGATGATGTAACCTTGGAACTTAATCTTCCGAGTTGTTGGGATGATTACTTAACTTACCTATCTGGGAAACAAAGACATGAAATAAGACGCAAAATGAGAAGAATTCAAGAAGCAGGTTCAATTAAATATTATACCATTAGCGGGGTTGACAAAATTAATCATTTTATGCATACTTTTTTCTGGATGTTTTCCGAAAGTAGAGTGGACAAGAAAAAATTCCTGACCACCAGCCGAGAATCCTTTTTCAGGTCTATGGTAACAAATATGGCCCAAGAGGGGTATCTAAAGATGGGATTGTTAGAACTTAACCATAAACCTGTTTCCATAATTTTGTATTTTGATTATAATAATAAAATATATCTTTACAATAGCGGTTATGACCCTCAATATAAATCATTGAGTGTTGGTTTGATAACAAAACTTTTCTGTATTAAAGACAGTATCGAAAAAAATAAAACTATATTTGACTTTTTAAAAGGAAATGAAGCTTACAAATATCGACTGGGAGGGAAAGAAGTTCCTCTATACCGTTGTCGTATAACTATATAATTATTTACAATTATACTATTTTTAGCAGGAGAAAATATTGTTAACCATGTATGAAGAAGAGAAGAGAATTGCCATTCTTAGCGTTCATAGCTGTCCTTTAGGTAAAATTGGAGGTCAGGATACGGGGGGAATGAGTATCTATCTACGTGAACTGTCACATGAGCTGGGTAAGAGAGGATTTTTTATTGATATCTTTACTCGACAGCACTGCCGAGAACATCCCTACCTTATGGAATTGGATACAAATGTACGGCTCATTCATCTAAAAGCTGGACCAGAGAAACAGGTAGAAAAACTCCAGGCTTATCATTACCTTAATGAATTTACCCGAAATCTGGAGCTATTTAGACAGCAGTTTGATTTAGATTACGATATAATTTTCAGCCACTATTGGATTTCCGGAGTGGCTGGAAAAAGGATACAGCAATTGTGGAACATCCCCCAGGTAATGATGTACCATACTCTGGGAATAGTCAAAAATAAACTCTGTATTGGAAAACCAGAGCCTAAACTGAGAATTAAGACGGAAAAAATACTGGCAAGAGATTGCCAGGCTATCATTGCTGCCACTGAGCAAGAGAAAGAACAGTTAATTTTTTGCTATGGAGCAGAAGAAGATAAAATTAAGGTAATACCGGGCGGAGTGAACCTAGAATTATTTCGCCCTCATGATAAAAGACAGTCTAGGTTGCGTTTAGGTTTTAATAATGAAAAAATTATTCTTTTTGTAGGTAGAATTACTCCTATTAAAGGTATAGACAGTTTAATAAAGGCGGTGGGCTACCTGAAAAACGAACAGGGGATTGAGGGGATAAAATTGGTTATTATCGGAGGTGATGTTCATAGTCAGCCTCTAATTTTTAAGTTAAAAAAGCTTGCTGATGATCTAAAATTAAAAGATGCTATTGACTTTAGAGGATTGGTTAGACAGGAAGAGCTTCCCTATTATTACAGTGCAGCAGATGTATGTTCAGTTTTTTCATATTACGAAAGTTTCGGGCTGGTAACTCTGGAGGCATTAGCCTGTGGTACCCCGGTGGTAGGTAGAGACGTTGGTATTATGAGAGAGGTCATCAAGCAAAAAGAAACTGGCTGGGTATTAAATGCAAATCAGTCTTACCAAGAGCTGGCCAATAAGCTGGCATTTTTTCTCGATAATAACAAAGTAGTGCCTGCCGCACTTTGTCGTGCTTCTACAATTCCTTTTGGCTGGCCAAATATTGCCTATAAAATCAGCCAGGTTTTATCAAACTTACCACAGTTGACCACTGTTCTTATTCACGAAAGTTAGTCCATTATGAGTCAACTCGTTTTTCATACCATAGGCTGGTGTTTAGTAACTTAAAACCTAAAGTTTGATAAAGATTCTTGGCTGTCTTGTTATGGTCATCAACAGTCAGAATAGCGGTGTGCATACCTTCCTTGGCAAGGTAAGAAAGACCTTTGGCCAGAAGAATTTTACCTATTTTTTTACCCCGGTATTCTGGCTCTACACCCATCATATATATTCTTCCTACTCCTTTTTTTACATTTACTTGGGTCCAGCAGTAACCAGCAGGTTTCTCACCATATAAAAGCAAAATAATATCTTTAGGAGAGCTCTCGTTTGAATGTAGTGTATATATTATCTCTTTTCCAGTGTTGGGATTGAAACCCCAGGAACCTTGAAAGGAATTATTTTGAAGCTGAGCCAGCATTTCTTCTTCACCATTTTGTAAACAACGCATCTTAAATCCAGGTGGCAATTCTGTTTCCTGTTCCTGGTATTCTAATAAGCTTCTGTATAATTCTAAATATTTTCGAACACAATTAAATCCCAATTGATTTAAAAAGATATTTCCAATTCTATTATCTTTATCTATATTAACATGTACTTTGCTCAATCCCATAGCACGGGCTTGTTTAAAACCGTAGGTAAATAAACTACTACCAATATTTTTTCTTCTATGAGCAGGGTGAACATAACAATAAAAGATAATTCGGTCGATGCCTCTTTCCGGCGTGGTATATAGATAACCAATTATCTCCCTATTTTTTTCACAGATAAAGAGATCCTGGTTTAAAGAGTAATCATGGCATTCCAATAGTAGTTGAAGTTGTTTTGGGGGGAGACCTAAGTATCTCTCTTTGCCTTCTGTCACTGCCTCAGAGTATAAACCCACATAGCCTTCCCAGTCTGAAGTATGATAATTTCTTATTTGATAAAATTCTTTTTTTATTTGCATGAGCAGTATCCTTATTCTATAATTTATACTATTACTTTTTCTATTAAGAGTCAAAATAAACAAGGTTAAGAAGGAGAAATACTGTCATGAACCACAACAGCCAGATTTTAGTTATCACTCCTCATCCTGACGACGCTGAATTTGGTACTGCAGGCACAGTAGCCAGGTGGATTGCTGAAGGAAAATCGGTGATATATGCTGTATGCACCAATGGGGAGAAAGGCACTGACGATATTAATATGGACCCAAAAGTTCTAGCAAATATTCGAAAACAGGAGCAACTTGCAGCTGCTCGGATATTAGGAGTAGAAGAGGTTATTTTCCTGGACTATCCTGACCAGGGATTAGAGGATACTTCTGAATTTAGGAAAGATATTGTTCGCTTAATTAGAACCTACCGTCCCGAAACGGTAATAACAGTTGACCCTTATCGCCGTTATATCTGGCATCGGGATCACCGCATTACTGGCCAGGTAGTGTTAGATGCGGTTTTCCCTTATGCCAGGGATTACCTATCCTACCCTGATTTATTAAAAGAAAATCTTCAACCACATAAGGTCAGAGAAGTTTTGCTCTGGGGTTCAGAAGAAAACAATTTTTGTGTTAATATAACTTCTTATTTTGATTTAAAATTTAGGGCACTCAGCTGTCACCAAAGTCAAGTTGGAGGGAGCAGACTTCCCGGGGTAAAAAAGTGGCTTAAAGAGCGTGCTATAATGATGGCAGATGGAGAAGATTTTGAGCTTGCTGAAGCCTTCCACCGTGTAGAAATATGGCCATGACCCCCAAGAATAACTTTTCGGGTTTACTTTTTTTCAGAAAAATAGTATGATTGAGAATAATAAGGAGAGATTAGAATGGTTAGAAAATTTTTTTATTTTATTATTTTATTGCTATTTTCTCTTTTAATGTCTGGCTGTAGCTGAGGTTAACAGAATGTATTTCTGCCAGGTTGGTGGAAGAGAAAAAATTTTTGGAAAATAAATAATGAATAATGTTCAGGCCTTAAATTAGTGGTAATTTATTTTTATAAAAAAGGGAAAATAGTATTTCTTCAATAAGCAAAATAAGATAAGAGAATGTATCCGAAAATTTAAGATAGGAAATATGAGGGTAAAGTAAAAATAATACTTGATTTACTTAAAATTGCCTAAAATTTGAGAGCTTTAGAGCAAGGGATAACCTTGCTCTAAAGCATATTGATACAATAACTATATTAGATTAGAAATTATATTTATCTATATTGTATCTTGTAAATACAAGTCTTTCTGGAAGTAAAACTATACCATTGTCTGTTCTATCGGCAACTTCTGGATTTTCATACATTTCTCCACCCTGAAGCTTGTTAGGAACTACATTAAACTCTCCAATAATGCCAGGGATTTCAAATGATGTTCCAACTTCAATTTTTTCGCCTTTTAGAAGTTGATAGGCAACATAAACACCTGCCGCGCCTTGTACTCCACAATCCCAAAGTCCACCTTGTAATACTGTATTTCTTTCTATGTATTGTTTTATAGTACTTGGTGTGGTAAACCCAACAACTATAACTTTTCCAATCATATTAAGGTTTTCTACTGCTTTTGCCTGTCCAGGAAACGCTGTAGAATCTGGGCAAATAATTGCATTTACGTCTGGATAAGTTTTTAATAGTTGCTCACCAACAGAAACTGCCTTTGGGAAATCCATATCAGAATATTGAATTGTTACTATTTCCCAATCAGGATATTCTTCTGCAATAATCTTTTTTGCGTATTCTACCCAAGAATTTTGGTCAGTAACAGTTGGTGAAGAATAGTGAAAGGCAACTTTTAATTTTCCATGCCATGTGCCAAGTTGATTTGTTACCATTTGAACAAGTAACCTTCCTAGGATGTCAGGAGTACCCTGATTGACATAAAATGTACGATAATTAGGATCAACATCAGAATCCCAGGTAACGATTTTTACACCTCTATCCATTGCTCTTTTTAATGCCTGATTTAATCCCTTTGGATCAAGTGCAGAAACCACAATTGCATCGTATCCTTGGTTTACAAAAGTATTAATAAATTTTACCTGTTCAGCTACAGATGCTTCTGTTGGTCCATCATACATTACATCTACTCCAAGTTGTTCTCCCATTTTTATCGCATTTGCGCCAGCTACCTCAAAAAAAGTATTTCCAATGATCTTTGGCAGAAAAGCGATCTTAAATTTTTCCTGAGCATTTATAGAGGTTATCAGTACTAATACTAATAGAATGGATAAAATAATTATCGACAACTTTTTCATAAGAAATACACACTCCTTTTTTATTTTTGTTTAAATATGTTTTTAATATAAATTGAAATTATAATAATTTTTTGCTATCACCTCCTTAAGTCTTTTTAAAGCGCTTTACAGCTTCCTTATTTTTATAATTAGTACTTAATACATCCCAGAAGTATCTACCAGAAATAGTTAAAATAAGTACTAATCCTAGAAATACATTTGTTTGGTGAGAAGTGATATTAATCATTTGAAGTCCATATTTAAGATAACCTACTAGAAGACTTGCCAATAATGTTCCTATAATACTTCCCTCACCACCATATATACTGGCTCCACCTAAGACTGCACAGGTAATAACTATTAGTGGTGCATCTGCTCCAAGATCAGAACGAGCGGATGTAAAATAAGATACGAGGAGTATACCAGCAATTGCCCCTCCCAAACCAGAAATTGCATAATTATATATAGTAAGTTTTTTTATCTCAATCCCAGTGTATTTAGCCGCTTCTGGATTCATACCTATCAAAAATAGGTATCTTCCAAACTTAGTCTTATGTAAAAGAATATAAAATATAATGGTAAGAATAAGTAGAATCCATATAGGATTAGGAATATTAAATATTGAACCATTTACGATATAAACAAATGAATCTGGGAATCCACTAATTCCTTCAAACCCAGTTGAACCTGCAAATCCTGATAATGTAAGAGCCAGCCCTGAAAATAAAAAACTACTTCCCAGAGTAATTACCAGGGGATTTACTTGAGTTATAAGGATAAGAATACCATTTAGCGTACCGGCAACTACACCACTTATAAGTCCCAAAATTGTAGCCAGTATTATATTAGAGGTCTTTACCCAGAAAAATCCTGTTATAATTGATGAAAGGCCCATGATGGAACCTATAGATATATCTATCCCACCGGCTGCAATTATGCAAGTCATAGCAAGAGCTGCAATTGCTATATATAAGAAGTCTCCTACACTATACATCAAATTTATTATATTTAAAAACCGTGAATTTAAACTTCCAAATATAACAAATTCAACAATTAGGAGTCCTATCAAAGTTGTCTGCCAACTGAATAATTTTCTCTTAACTATATTCAAATTCTTAAATCTCTTTTTTTCATTCATATAATTAGCGGCGTAATGCTTCTTCAATCTCTCTTTCCTTCTCCTGTCTCAAATATATTTGAATTCGTGAGGTGATTACTACAATGAAGAGAAGTAAAAACCCTGAGATAACGTTATTCCAATATGCAGGGACTTTGAAAAAAACTAGAGAGTATTTGATAGTTTCTAAAAGAAGAGCCCCCAATAGTGCGCCTAAAATATTTCCTGTACCCCCCATTAGACTTACTCCGCCAATAACAGCAGAAGCTATTGCTTGAGTTTCCATTCCTGTCCCTGCTTGGGTAGGTATAGTCCCTATTTGTGAGATATATATGAGTGCAGCTAATCCTGAAAAAAACCCTGATATTACAAAACTGGAAAGTACCACCATTTTTACTGGTATACCAATAAGTCTTGCTCCTTCTATACTATTTCCAGTAGCATAGATATATCTTCCCCATTTCATTTTGGTAAAAAATATCCATAATATAATAAGGGAAATAATCATTACCCATATAGGATAA
The DNA here is from genome assembly GCA_002452835.1 of Candidatus Atribacteria bacterium UBA6794. Lineage (GTDB taxonomy): Bacteria > Atribacterota > Phoenicimicrobiia > Phoenicimicrobiales > Stramentimicrobiaceae > Oleihabitans. The sequence goes on from DKFO01000039.1 coordinate 7,294, forward strand.
TATAATCCTAAAAATTTTATTCTCGAAAAATTAAGGAACCATTCTGGTACTGTATCTATCCAGCTTCCTCCAGTATACATGGTAAGTATACCTCTAAACATAGCCATAGTACCTAAGGTCATAATAATAGATGATACACCTCCATAAGCAACACCTAACCCATTGAAAAGCCCACCTAATGTTCCTGTACCAAGTGTTATTAATAGGAAAATTAAAATAGATGGATGGTCTGTACTATTTAAATAAGTAGCACCAAAGGTAGCAGCTAAACCTAAAAGACTACCAACTGATACATCTATATTTTTCGTAATAATAACAGAACTTATACCCATTGAAATGATACTGAGAATTGCTCCATTAAATAAGATTCTTATTACAGTATCAGCTCTTACAAATAAGGGATTTTTTATACCCATTAAAAAGAAGTATATTATTAAAATTATAATAACCAGAATTTCTGATCGCTTGAGTATAATATTTATAAATTTTTTTCTCATACCTGTTTCTCCACAAATCCAAAAGAGGCATAAGTAATATTTTCTAAAGTAATATTGGGAGGGGTAATTTCTGTGATTGTTCTACCCCTATACATTACAACTACTTTTTCACTTAATGTTAGAATTTCTTCAAAGTCTGATGATATTAGTAGGATACTTACACCATCCTTGGCAAGTTTTTTAATATTTGTATATATCTCCTGTCTTGTATTTGCGTCAATTCCACGGGTAGGTTCATCTAATATAAGTACCTTAGGTGTAACTGCAAGCCACTTTCCCAATACTACTTTTTGTCTATTTCCTCCAGAAAGGTATAAAATTTTTTGATCTATTCCAGTACATATGATATTGAGTGACTTAATAAAATCTTTGGCTAACTTTTCTTCCTTTTTTTCAATTAAGAAAAGTTTGAATATTTTAAAAAGAATCGATGAGCTAATATTTTCCTTTATATTCGCTTTTAGAAAAACACCATGAAGATCTCTATCTTCTGGGATGTAAACCATGCCATGCTTAATAGCTTCTCTTGGATTATTGATATTTATTTCTTGTTTCTCAAGCAGTACCTTTCCCGAAATTTTCTTTCTGATTCCAAAAAGAGTTTCTGCAAATTCCGTCCTCCCTGCTCCTACTACTCCTGTAATACCTAAAATACCTCCTCTTCCCAATTTAAAAGTTACATCAAAAAATCCCTTCCCAGCTAAATTTTCAACTTCTAATATATAGTTATCTTCTTTATCTATCTTATTTATAATTTTTTGTACCTTTGATTTTTCTATTTCACCTTTATATTCTTTTTCATTTATTTCTTTAGTATTGATTTCAGTTTCTGCGAAATTATTTTCTGAAATTTTTGGGACCATGTTATTAATAATATCTTTAAGGGTAAAATTTTCGATAAATCCTTCTGATACTACCTCTCCATTTTTTAATATTGTAATTTTATCAACTAAGTCAAAAAGTTCTTGAAGACGATGTGTTATATATATAAAACCCATATTGTCTTCGTCTTTCAGCTGTTTTATTGTTTTAAATAGAGCATCTACTTCTCGAGAAGTGAGTGCAGAGGTAGGTTCATCAAGAATTATCACATCACACCTTCGGATAAGTCCTTTTATTAATTCCACGAGTTGTTTCTTGGCAATAGTAAGATCTGCACCAATTTGATCTAATGTAAAATCACAACTTAAGATATTCATGAGGTTTTTAATTTTTTCAATATATTCTGAGTATCTTGACCTTTCTATATTCATGCCTAGAAATATATTTTCTTCAATGGTAAGGTATGGGAATATTGAAGGTGACTGAGGTACAAGATAGATACCCTTTGCATGGGCATCTGCCGGACATTTAAATCTTTCTTTATTTCCTTTTATCCATATTTCTCCGCTATCTGGTTGATACACGCCACTTAATATATTCATGAGTGTAGATTTCCCTGCACCATTTCCTCCAATGAGACCATGAATAGTTTTAGCATGTACAGTAAAACTTATATCCTTAAGAACAGGAACACCTACAAAAGACTTAATAATATTTTTTAACTCTACTAAATGAGATTTATTCGTCATAAGCATTATCTCAAGATGATTTACATATGTTATATCATATTACATATGTATATAAATAATATATTTAGTAATATTTGCAATAATACATTATATTGTTTTATACATTATATGGTATTTATTTTCTAATGTCAAAATATTTATTAATATTTTTATATTTTTTATAAACACTTGACTAATAATGTAAAAAATGTTATTCTTTTTAAAAATATAAAAAAAATTCAATACTGTAAAAATTCTTATCTTTAATGAGGAATAATAAATTTTAAGTTATATTTTAAAGTAGATTAATTTACATAACTCATAATTTCTATAATTGACTTGAGGTAAAAAAATACTATATTTAAAAAATAGTAAAGAAATATATCCAGTAGATTAATTAATATTAAGGGTTGATCTTAATCTAGGGGTTTTCAAGTAGAGTTTTTACGGTTGAATGTCTTAATTAATATAATTTCATATTTTTATAAAATATATAAAAGTTTATAAGTCTAAAGCGAGAAAAATGTACAATAATACTGATGATAATTTCGAAAACATAAAAAAAGTTTCTTCCAGAAATAAGTATTTGGATTCTCCAGATGCTATAGCCAGAATATGTTGGTATTATTACAAACAAGATATGACTCAATCTGCAATTGCAAAAAAAATGAATACCAATCGCTTGAAGATAATGAAGATTTTAAAAAAAGCTCGAGATAAAGGGATAGTCGATATAAAAATTAAGGGTGAATATCAAAATGTATTACAAATTGAGCAAGAACTGGTTCAAAAATTTGAGTTAATAGATGCTATGATAATACCTACTATTACAAATGGTGAACTAAATACTCATCTGGGAATAGCTGCCTCTCAGTATGTAAGTACTATATTGAATAATGGTGATATTGTTGGTATAGGATGGGGGGATAGTATTTCAAAAACTATAAGATATCTCTCTCTTGCCCACTTGGATAATTTTTATTTAATTTCTTTTACAGGAGGGGCATCTTCTTTTTTACGGGAAGGTGAATTTGTTGGTAGATATTCAGAGTTTATCCGTATTTTACCAGCACCTTTATTAGTTTCTAATGATAATGTGGCAAAAGTAATATATGAGGAATCAGAAGTAAAGGCAATTATGAATATGTGGAATATTGCTAATTATGCCCTTATTGGAATAGGAGCCTTAAATCAACAAGCTACTATGCTCCGAGAAGGATATATTACAGAAGACGAATTTGCTCGTTTGCGTCAAAGGGGAGCAGTAGGTGATATAATGGGGCAATTTTTTGATGAGTATGGAAAAAGAATACCTTGTAGTACCGACAAAAGATTGATTGCCTATCCTATAGATAATTTAAAGAATATACCCAATGTTATAGCAGTAGCAGGTGGTGAACATAAAGTAAAAGCTATACATTCTGCACTATTGGGACGTTATTTAAAAATATTAATTACAGATGAAAAAACAGCAAATATGGTGTTAGAATTAAAATAAGGAGAATAAAAATGGATTATTTTTTGGTTATAGATGCTGGGACTGGGAGTGGAAAAGCAATCCTTTTTGATGAAAAAGGGCATCAAATTGAATTTTCTCAGCAAGAGTGGAGGCATCTAAATCTCACTGGTATACCAGGTTCTATTGATTTTGACGTTAATAATAATTGGCAAATTATTAAAAATTTAATTCGGGAAACTATCAAAAAATCTAATATTAATCCTAAAAATATAAGAGCAATTACTGCCACCTCTATGAGGGAAGGAATTGTATTTTATGATAAGCAGGGAATAGAAATATGGGCTTGTTCCAATGTAGATGCTCGTGCTCAAGAAGAGGTGGAAATCTTAAAGAAAAAGGGACTTGAGAAAGAAATATATAACCTTACAGGTCAGACCTTCTCTATATCGGATGTTCCCAGACTATTATGGATAAAAAGAAACCTTCCTGATATATATAAGAAAATTCATACTTTAGGAATGATAAGTGATTGGGTAATATTTAAACTTTCAGGAAACTTTCTGGTGGAACCTTCCAATATTTCTACTTCTGGATTTTTTCATACATTTGAAAAAAAATGGTCTTCTGAAATTATACGTGAGTTGGGCTTCCCAACTTCTATTTACCCTGAAGTAGTAAATCCTGGTACAAAGGTAGGAAAAATCAGAAAGGATCTGGCAGAAGAATTGGAACTTTCTTCAGATACTGAAATTGTAATTGGAGGAGGAGACGCTCAGCTGGGAACAATTGGCGTAGGTGGGGTAGAAGAATTTGATACAGTAATTCTTGGTGGCACTTTCTGGCAACAAGAAGTAAATATAAAAAATCCTAAACCGCACCCGCAAAGTAAGATAAGAATTAATGCTCATGTTGTCCCAGAATTATGGCAATATGAAGGCATATCTTTTTGGACCGGTCTTGTTATGAGGTGGTTTAGAGATGCTTTTTGCAAACAAGAAGTGAAGTTGGCAAAAGATCTTGGTATATCAGCTTATTCTATATTATCAGAGGAAGTAAAGAATGTACCTCCTGGTTCATATGGAATAATGCCCATCTTTTCAGACGTTATGAATTATATACATTGGAAACATGCATCACCATCTATTTTGAATTTTGACATAAATGAACCTGAAAATTACGGCAAACCACAGGTATTTAGAGCATTGATGGAAAATGCAGGTTTTATTAGTTTTGGTAATTTACAAGAAATATCAAACACTATTGGTTTTTATCCCAAGGAGATTATTTTTGCTGGTGGTGCATCAAATAGTCCTGTTTGGGCTTCTATTTTGGCATCTATTCTGAATGTACGGGTAAAAGTGCCAAAAGTTAAAGAAGCTACAGCACTTGGTGGTATGATGTGTGCAGCAATAGGATATGGTATCTACCAGAATTTTATTAGTGCAAAAGAAGCTGTAGTAAAAATTGAAGCAATTTATGAACCAGATAAGGAAGAACATGAAATATATAGAGAAATATATGAAAAATGGAGACATATATATAGTCATATGCTTAAGTTATCAGATAAAGGATATCTAAGGCATATGTGGAAGTCCCCGGGGGAATAAATTAATTATAGATAAGGAGGAAAATTTATGAAAGTTGTTAATGAAAATGATGTAGCATATAGAGTTGGTAAATCCGGGCCTAAATATTTGTTAAGAGGTCCAAAGATAGATTTTGGGGTGGTAAAGCTTTTGCCAGGTGAAGATTTTCCAACACATTATCATGAAGAAGTAGAGGAAAATTTTTTTATACTAGAAGGTGAAATAGATTTTCTTGTGGATGGTAAAACAAGCTATCATGCAAAATATGGAGATCTTATTCATATTTTAGCTCCCGAGACTCACTACTTAAAAAATAATGGTGCAGTTCCTGCAAAAGCTGTTTTTGTCAAGGCCCCGTTTTTACCAAATGATAAAATAAATGTTGAAAAGTAAAGAAAAAGTGAGGTATTATTTATGAAAGAAAAATATCTAATTGAAAGAATGGGTTGGGGGAAAGAAAACAGAATCCGAAAAATTATTCAAAATGATGGAAAAGTTGTAATGCTGGCATTGGATCATGGGTATTTTTTAGGCCCTACCCATGGGATGGAGGTTCCCTCTGAGGCTTTAAAACCTCTTCTCCCTTATGTTGATTCTATAATGCTTTCTCCAGGGATTCTTACCTCATGTGTAGATCCATCTTTTAATGGTGGAATAGTATTAAGATCTTCAGGCGGTTCATCTATTATATCAGATGATCTTTCCAATGAAAGTATAATTCTTGAACCAATTGAAGCAATTAAATTAAATGCATCTGCTATGGCCATTTCTATATTTATTGGAAGTAAATTTGAAAAACAAACACTTATGAATCTGGCTCAGACTATAAATAATGCATCCAAATATGAAATGCCTGTGCTAGCAGTTACTGCAGTTGGGAAAGAACTGAGTAAGAGAGATGCTAAATTTTTATCTCTTTCTTCACGAATTGCTGCTGAATTTGGTACAGACATTGTAAAAACATACTATTGTGAGGATTTTGAAAAAGTTATCAATACCTGTCCAAAACCCATTGTTATTGCAGGTGGACCAAAATTAGAAACAGAAAGTGACGTTTTTGAATTGTGTTATAATGCTATCCAAGCAGGGGCAGTTGGTGTGGATATGGGAAGAAACATATGGCAAAATAAATATCCAGGAGTAATGGTACAGTGCATTCGTGCAATTGTTCACAATGATTATAAGCCAGACCAAGCAGAAGAGTTATATAAGGAACTTATTCAAAAAGAATAGCATATTGTATATATGCGTTCAGGCCTTAAATTATCAGCTTTTAATTCATTACTTATAACTTATATTTCAAGATTTGACCGCATTATACCCGAAATGCGTAAAAATATTCTGCTATTTTGGGGATCATTAGTGACGATATGTATTGCTTTTCGAAACTCACCTTCTTTTAGCTGGCTACTATCTAAATATACTTCAGCCTGAAATTGGTCACCAGGAGGTATGGTTAGTGGTAAAGGTAGATTGTGACTGAAAAGTTCTTCGGCAATAATCTCTTCGATTACCAGATTGGCATCACCTGTATTAGAAATATCAAATTGAAGTACAGGATGGGTGTCTCTGGTAAGTGTTCCCAGGTCAAAGTTTTGCTGGGATAGCTCTATATCAGGATTGGGAACTCGCTGTACGATGATTGTTAAATCGATTCTCTTTTCCGGATTTTCTGGGTCATTAGACTTTATGATGACCTGCTTAGTTACCTCACCTTCATAACCAGAGGGATCAAAGATAGCCTTTAATTTTGTTTCTTTTCCAGCTGCTATCTCTTTATCAGTCAACTCTACAGTTACACAAGAACAGGAGGAATAAACAGATTCAATGATTAATTTCTCTTCGCCCTCATTTTTTAAGATAAAGAGATGAGCTACTATTTGGTCTGGGGTAACTTCTCCATAGTGCCAGCTCTCTTCAGATAATAATAACTTCGGCTCTTTTGGTTTACTACAACCTGCCAAAAAGAGTATGAGAAAAAAGACCGCCAGGACGGTAATAATTTTTTGCTTCCTTTGGCCAGACATTTAACTGATTACCTTTCAATAAATAATTATAGGTTATAATATTATAATACATCATTCGAATCCTGGTGGAGGAGGGCAGACTCCCTCTTCACAACTACTTTTATTATTGCTTTTTTGGGAAGTAAAGAGAAATTTTAAATATTGATAGAAATTAGTTTCCTCTCTGGTAGTAAAACGATCATATACTCTGCGAACGTTTAAATCTGATGTTAAGAGCAGAATAGTGGGATATCTTTCAATTTGATAGTTTTTTACTGTTTTACCTTCTTCATCCAGCAAAATGAGAAGCGGTACCTCTGTTCTTTTTTGGAGGGTAAGAAATTTTTCTTTTACTTCCTCTTTATCCTGGCTCAGCTCTACCACGGTAATTATCTGATAACTTTCTCGCGGCTGGTAATCTGCAAAAAAACCAAGCAGGTCCTGTAATTTACTGATAGAAGAAGAATCATCACTCTTTACAAAGCATAATAAAACATGTTTATACTTGTTATTAAACTGATTTAATTGATAAACTTCACCATCAAGTGCTTCCAGAGCGAAATCCGGTGCCAGTGAACCTGTTTTATATTGAGCCAGAGCTGGGGTAACAGCAAAAAAGAATATAGTAATAGCCATAATGATTATAAAAATAACCGAACTATTATTAATAATATGAAGCTTTCTTTTTCTATTATTCATTTTATTTCAACCTTTCTATTGAGTTAGAATTATTATAAACTGACTGGTGATTAGTAAATAGTAAAATTTTATTATTATCGCCTTACTATCCATGTTATTTTATTATATAATATTCTAAGTTTTTAGTAAAATTAACTTATATCTAACCAAGCTGGATAAAATTTATAAAAAGAGAGAAAGTCTCTAAAATTATTATATATATTATTAATATTAAAAATTATTTTGAAAATGAAGTTGGAGAATAAAAAATGCTCAAAATTTTTCAAGATGGTAGTAGTTCACTCTTCTATCCCAAGTATAATCGAACAATTATTATTAATTCATTATTGATATTATTATTTATATCATTATTATTTATCAGTCCAAATTGGTGGGTTTTATCTGCTTTTAGCCAGGGAGTTGATGCAAATGATGAAGTGGTATCTCCTCTAACATCTCAAGAACAATCTATTATCTACATTGCTGATTTTTATGAACCTGGTTGTCACGAATGCGAGAGAGTAGCAAGGTTATTGGAACAAATTACCTTTGAATACCCACAGGTAGAAATCAGGAAATTTGATATTTCTACTCCAGAAGGAGTTGCTCTTGCCGAACAGCTGGGAGAATTATACGGAGTATCAGAATACGAGCGATTACTGGTACCCATGATTTATATTGGTGATAAGTATCTCCTGAGAGAACAAATTAGCTATGAAAATCTTACCAATACCATCGAAGAGATAAAAGGAGAAGAATTCCCTCCCCCCTGGGAAAGAGTAAAAGAAGATCATGATTCAGTGCAACAACGCCTTATAGAACGGTTCCAATCATTTGGAATTGGTGCTGTTGCTATCAGTGGTCTACTTGATGGAATTAATCCCTGTGCCTTTGCCACCATTATCTTTTTTATCTCCTATTTAGCTCTTATTAAACGCACTGGTAGAGAACTGTTACTGGTAGGAGGGGTGTTTACTCTAGCCGTTTTTCTAACCTATTTTCTGGTTGGTGCGGGGGCATTAAGGGTAGTTACCTCTCTTTCCTTTCTACCTTTAGCCCGCAAGATATTTATCTTTGTTACGGCAGCAATCGGTATTATCCTGGGAACACTCAGCTTGCATGATTATCTGAAATACAAAAGGACCGGACAGACCGGTGATGCTACCCTGCAGTTACCACCGCGTATTAAAGAGTTGATTCATGCTACCATACGCAAGAATGTCAAGGCTAGTAGTTTCATTATTATGGCAGCGATAACTGGTTTTCTGGTCTCTATATTGGAATTGGCCTGTACTGGTCAGATTTATTTACCCACCCTAATTTTTATCAGCCAGGTTCCTGAACTGAGGGCTAATGGTCTCCTCTACCTGTTATTTTATAATTTTATGTTTGTGCTACCTTTAATCCTGGTCTTTTTATTTACCTACTGGGGTACCAGTTCCCAACAATGGGCTGAGCTGACTAAAAAGAATTATGGGAAAGTAAAGGTGGCTATGACTATTTTATTCTTCGGCCTGGCTATCTTATTAATCGTGACTGGCTTTCTTTTCTGACCTTATACGTAATACGATATACTCTTTTTGTCATTGCGAGGAGCAAAGCGACGAAGCAATCTCGTCCACTTATACCCGCATCTTTTATCTGAAAACAGTTAACTGTAAACTGATAACTATTTATCACCCTCACCTTATCTCACTCCCTCTAAGGGAGAGTGTTAAAATATATTATTCCTAAT
>DKFO01000026.1 GCA_002452835.1 Candidatus Atribacteria bacterium UBA6794
ATTTTTTGTCCGAATTCTTGCTGCATCTGTTTATCATCCAAGCTCAATAAAACTTTAGCATGGCCAAAACTTATTTTTCCTGAAGCAACCCTTCCTTTAAACCACTCATCTAAATTAAGTAATCGAATAGTATTACTTATAAAAGTTCTACTTTTTCCAGTAATTTCAGCTAACTCCTGATGAGTAAGGCTAAATTCATCAACCAATCTTTTAAAGGCAAACGCTTGTTCAATAGGATTAAGATCATCTCTCTGCAAGTTTTCTACTAAAGACACTTCAAAAGTCTTAAGATTGTTGAATTGTTTGATAATAACAGGAATTTTTTTTATTCCCAGTTCTCTGGCTGCCTTAAACCTTCTTTCTCCGGCTACAATTTCATAACCCTGAGGGGATTCTCGAACAATAATTGGTTGAATAATACCATGCGCTTTGATTGATTCTTTTAATTCATCCAACTTCTCCTGGTCAAAATCTTGCCTTGGTTGATAGAGATTAGGAGTCAATTGATCCACATCTATTTCCATTACATAAGAACGATCTTTAATATTGGAGATAGGTATGATTGATTCCAGCCCTTTGCCTAATCCTTTTTTAGCCATGTGCAATCACCTCCAGTGCTAACTTATGATAAGCCTGGGAGCCTCTTGATTTTACTTCATAGAGAACTATTGGTTGGCCATAACTGGGTGCCTCACTTAAACGAACATTGCGAGGAATAATAGACTGAAAAATACTACCGTGAAAATGTTTATCAATCTCTTCAGCTACTTCTTTTGATAAATTATTTCTCTGATCATACATAGTTAATAAAATTCCTTCGATTGATAGATTGGGATTTAAATTTTCTTTTACCAGGGTAATGGTATTTAACAATTGACCAATCCCTTCCAGAGCATAATATTCACATTGTACTGGAATTATAACCGAATCAGCAGCATTCAGAGCATTTAAGGTAAGTAATCCTAAGGAAGGAGGGGTATCAATAATGATATAATCATATTTTTCTTTTATAGGACGGATAAGCTGTTTCAAGCGATTTTCCCGAGAAATGTAATTTACCAATTCTATTTCTGCTCCTGCTAACTGTAAGGTAGAAGGCAGTACATCTAAATTTTCAATCTGGCTAGAAACAAGGACTTCCGACACAGGAGTTTGATTAATAAGGCAATCATATATATTTTTTTCTATTTTAGAACGTTCTATACCTATTCCACTACTGGCGTTTCCCTGAGGATCAATATCGACTAATAAGACTTTTTTCTTCTCAATTGCTAAAAAAGCACTTAAATTAATTGCAGTGGTTGTCTTTCCTACGCCCCCTTTTTGATTACTAATGGCTATTATTTTATTCATTTTTAATAGATCCTTTTTTAAAATATAATGTTCCACGTGGAACATATTGTTCGGGAAAAACCTAATCACTTAAAAATCCAAGATATTCAGGGGGCTTCGCCCCCTGAAACCCCTCAAAGATAATAAAATTCAAAAAAAATCTATCTTGTTTTGCCAACAATATATTCAAAGGGAATCCTTCCCCTTGAAACCTCTTATTACAGATAATAATCAATTATAAACTAATATTAGCAAATTTTTACTCAAAATTCAAAGGTCTTTTCTGAGGAATTCCATTTTTTCGAGGATAATTTTCTGGAGTTGAACTTATTTTGCGAATAACTATAAGGTAACGAACATGATTAGAATAAGGAATTTTTATCATGTTTACGCTTTCTAATGAGCCTCCCAATTTTTCAATTACTTTATTATTACTTAATAATTCCTGGCAATAGGAACTACCTTTAAAGGCAATCATGGCTCCTTTAACCTTACCTAAAGGAAGGCAATATTCACATAACACAGCAAGAGGAGCAACAGCTCTTGATAAAACAATATGAAAATTTTCCCGATACTCTACCATCTTCCCTATATTTTCTGCCCTATCTTTAATTATTTTGGTATCCTTTAACTCTAAGTAATTTACAACATCATTCAGAAATATTGCTCTGTTTTCCCTGGCCTCTAATAAAAACATACTTACTTTAGGTAAAACAATTTTAAGAGGCAATCCAGGAAACCCTGCACCACTGCCAACATCAATTATTTTTATTCTTTTTCCCTGGTCATAATTTAACAACTCTTGGTTAATAAGTTTTAGCGAGGAAAGCGAATCCAAAAAATGTTTGCTAATAATATCGTAGGGTTCTGTTACGGAGGTAATATTTATCCTATTCTGATAAGAATTAATCATTTTTAAATAAATTATAAATTTTTCAATATTGTCTTGGGTTAAATTTAATCCTAAAGCAAGAGAACCTATGGCTATACGTTGTTGGATATCACTTTCCATATGAAAAGATATTTTATCTTTTTTCACAGTTTTTCCACAACCTCTTTTCTATCCATTTTGACTACATTGAAAAAAAGACCAGGGAAATTGCCTACCCTTGCCTTGAAAGAAAACAAAGGAATAACAAGCTTTTTATAAATAGTAATTCCCTATGTCTTCCTTAATTAGCATTTTATTATTTCTGTCATTGGCTTTTATTGGTAAAGTAAATAATATAATTCTATTTTTCCACAGTTTATTCACAAAGAAAAATAACAGTAATTTCTCTCTAATTTTCCTGGTTATTGTTTTTCTGGTAAAGTATTTGATTTTAAAGTATTTGATTTATATATAATTCATACCTCTCATAAATTTTGGCAGAATACTTTATCTACTTCTCTAACTTTTAACTCAATAATGTTCCACGTGGAACATTGTTGACAATAAAATCCTATTTTTATCTCAAGTCATAATAATTATGGAAATTATACTCTACCTTAAAATCTAACTTAATATATATCGTTCTTATTTAAAAAAGAATTTTTTGATATTCTGATACTATAAATATCAACTGTAAACATTTAGACTAATAATTAGTTTTCTATTTACCGATACAGAACTTTGAAAATATACGACTGATAATCTCTTCATCGCATGATTCTCCAGTAATATTAGCTAGTTGATTGGCAATGTATTTTAAATCCATTGCCACAAAATCAAGCGGTATCCCCTCTTCTAAACTGTTTATAAGATTGTTTAAACAATTTTTAGTTTTGAGCAAAAATTCTAGATGCCTTTTATTACTTATAATTAGTTCTTCCTCCGGAATATTTATACCAGAGAGAATCAGATTAGTCATCTTTTCTAACAGAGTATCGATGCCAATCTTTTTCTTAATAGACATGCTGATAAAATCATTCTGACCAAACCTATATTGCAATTCTGATACATCCATCCTGGGCGGTAAATCTATTTTATTTATCACCAAAATTTTATTTATATTACGATTATGGTAACTTTCTATTTTTTTAATCAAATTTATATCATCAGAATCTATAGGACGGCTATTATCAAATATTACTATAAATAGTTGCGCAAATTCCATGTATTCCCTTACTCTCTTCAGGCTAATTTGCTCAACTATATTTTCTGGGATTTTCATTCCTGCGGTATCAATCAAATGAAAGGTAAAACCATTAATATTAATAGACTCTTCGATTAAATCCCTAGTAGTGCCTGGTAAAGAGGTGACAATAGATCTGTTTCTCTTTAATAACATATTAAAGAGACTTGATTTACCAACATTAGTTTTGCCCAGAATTATGGTATTAACCCCTTCTTTAATTATCTGCCCATATTGCACTGTATCTAATAATTTATTTACCTCACTTAAGCATTCATTTATAATTTTTTTAATTTCTTCTTTCTTAATCTCAGCAATACCCTGTTCCGGAAAATCCAGAGGGGCTTCAATTCTTACGTTTAAATTAACTATCTTATTTTTTAAATGATTTATCTTTTCTTTGAGACCACCAGAAAGTTGATAAAAAGAAAATTGCAAACTTTTTTCGTTGCTCGACTTAATAATATCAATAACAGCTTCTGCCTGGCTCAAATCTATCCTGCCATTTAAAAATGCTAATTTAGTAAATTCTCCAGGCTCGGCAATCCTTGCTCCCAGTTTACATGCTATATCGAAAACTTTATTTACCACCAAAAATCCCCCGTGACAATTGATTTCCACTACATCCTCTTTAGTATATGTTCTGGGTTTTCGCATAATAGTTAATAACACTTCATCTACTACCTTATCATCCCAGGGTTGTACAATTGTTCCATAATAAAGACGATGGGAACGATATTCATCTGGATTCTTTTTTGCCTTTCCTTTATAAAGAAACATTTTACTGGCAATTTCAATAGACTGGGGACCACTCATGCGCACAATACTAATGCCGCCCACACCTGGCGGTGTAGAAATAGCAACAATAGTATCTTCTTCTCTATGATTCTCTTTTAATTGATAGTATTTCAAATGGATTCCTTTTGTATCTTTGGTAGTATCGAAAATTCTTGGAAATTTCGATATAGCAAATATTTTTCTTAAATAAGGAGCAATATATTTTGACACCCTCATCCTAACCCTCTCCTTTCGATGGAAAAGGAAGGAAGAAGGTGATAAATTATTATCTAATGATTAATTCCGGGGCTTCCAAGAGGGAGGATTTCCTTAAATATTTTTGGTTTAGTTTTTATAAATTTACTTAATCCCATACTTAAGGTTAATATTCGTCTTTTTTATTAACATCGGTCTCAGCTTGAGAAGTTGGTTTAATGATAACTCTACGATAAGGCTCTCTCCCTTCACTATAAGTACTTACCTCTGGATCTTCTTTGAGAGCCATATGAACTAACCTTCTCTCTATACTATTCATAAAATAAAGGGCTACTGTACCGCCCTTTCTTTTTGCAATTTCCGCTTTTTCCTTAGCATATTTTTTTAAAGATTCTTCTCTTCTTTTTCGATATCCATCAATATCAACTAGATAAATTTTATGGCTTTGACGGTCTTTTTCTTTATTAACTAACAAATTAAGTAAATATTGTATGGCATCAAGGGTATGGCCATGCTTTCCAATGATAATACCTGGATCTGCTTTACTAATCTCAAAAATGGCATAATTTTGATTAGAATAGGTCATGCTTACTTCCGCACCAGTATTAATGCTATCAACAATTCTAGAAAGGACCTGATAAGCTTTTTCATCTTTGTTATTTAATTTTATTTCTTTATCTTTATTCTCAGAAGTTAACAAAAAACCCTCTTTCTCTACCTCAAGATATTCAGGGGTCTTCGTCCCCTTGAGAACCCCAATTTAATTCTTCTGTGCTTTCCCTTTTTTCTTTCCTTGCTTCCCAGTCTTTTTACTCGAATTAGGGTTTGGCCTTTCATAGCCAGGTATCCAGGGAATCTCCTTTTCTTCTTCCTTTGCTTTGTTAGCTATTTCTTCCTTCTGTATTGCCTTTATCTCTTTTTCAATTTTTTCCGGAGAAATATCTTCTTCTTGTTTAGTTTTCTCTTCTTTTTTATTAATCAAGATTTGCTGTCCAATACCAAAAAGATTTGAGGTAAACCAGTATAAACTCAATCCGGAAGGCAAACTAAAACTGATAAAGGTAATCATGAGTGGCATAATGGTATTCATTATCTTCTGAGTATTAGCAGCAGGGTTATCTGAACTTTTACTCTGACTGTTGGCTGGTATTGACGGAGTGGTTAATTTTTGTTGGAGATACATAGATAATCCTACTAAGAAAGGTAGAATTCCAATACCATAGTTTCCAATTACACCAAATAACTGATCCGGAGCAGCTAAACCAGCCACCATACTTCCATTATACATAATTTCATTTTTAATCCATAAAAAACCGCCATCAATAATTTCAGTATTTGGTATAAAATATTCAAAATCCCTTAAGACCTGAAAAAACAAAATTAAAATTGGCATTTGAATAATGAGAGGTAAACAACCACCCATAGGATTTACTTTGTGATCTTTATATAACCTCATTAATTCCTGGTTCATTCTTTCTTTATCATTTTTATATTTTCTTTGGATTTCCTGCATGAGAGGTTGTATCTTTTGCGTTTCTCGCATAGAAGTCATCTGCTTTTGCATCAGTGGATAAAGAAGGATTCTAATAATAATAGTCAATAAAATTATAGCTAACCCATAATTATTAGTAACACTATATAAAATACGAAGCAACTCTTCTACTAAGCTTATTAATGAACTCCAAATCCCCAAAACATTACTCTCCTTTTTTATAAAACATTACAAAACAGGGATATTCAAGGGGAATCCTTCCCCTTGAGAGCCCCTGAAAGAACTTCTGACTAGCACCTGTATTTAAACGATATACGTTATACGTAATACGGTATACCATTTTGTCATTGCGAGGAGCAAAGCGACGAAGCAATCTCATCCACTTATACCCGCATCTTTTATCTAAAAACAGTTAACTACAAACTAATAACTAACTATTTATCATCCTCACCTTACCTCTCCCTGCTATGGGAGAGGATTAGAGAGATGGTGTANNCTTATCTAAAAAGAGTATTTTATAGTATCGGAATTTTTTTGAAATTCTGATACTATAAGATATTCAAGGAGAATCCTTCCCCTTGAAACCACTAAATCAATTTTATTCAGATGCCTTTTTAGGTACAGGATCATAACCACCGATATTATAGGGATGACAACGCAATATTCTCTTGATAGCAAGAAAACTCCCCTGCCAACAACCAAATTGTTCAATAGCTTGCATAGCATAATTTGAACAAGTAGGATAAAACCTACAAGTTGCAGGTTTTAGGGGGGAAACATATTTTTGATAAAAAATTATGATCATAATTAAAATTTTTTTCATTATCTGCCTAGGATATAGAAATTATGAGAACTCTTCTGAACTATTTCCTGTTAGTAATAATTTGAGCAAGTCACTTTCGATTTCTTTAAAAGAAGCTTCTCCTATTTCTTTTCTGGCTATAATAACAACATCAGACCCTTGAAGTAATTGGCTAACCTGTTTTCGCCAAATTTCTCTCAATCTTCGTTTAATTTTATTCCGCTTGACTGCATTACCAATGCTCTTTTTAACAATAATACCAACTCTATTATTTTGTTTTTTCCCAGATAATATAAATACTATTGCATATTTCCCTGATTTTCTAGTTCCCTTGGCAAAAACTTGTTTAAATTCATTATTTTTTTTTAACGTCTGATTAGTCAAGCTGTTTTTCTAACCGGAAACGGTTAATCTCTTCCTTCCTTTTTGTCTTCTCCTTTTTAAAATTAGTCTGCCACTTTTAGTGCTCATACGGCTACGAAAACCATGCACTTTTAATTTTTTACGATTATTCGGCTGATAAGTACGCTTCATGTATGCTTATTCTCCTTTGTCAAATTATATCTAAATACCCAAGAAATTTCGATACCAATAAATAATTACGATTTTAAATTATAACTATTCTATTATTAATATGTCAAATAATGTAATAGTCTAACCTATTTTTGCTGCTATGGCAAGTAACCTTTTTTAGTTTTAGTAAATCTATAAATTGGCTACGAAAATATTGGTTTAGGCCTCTTGAAAAATTGAGTGCATTGGCTTATTATAATATCAAAAATCTCTGCTTGCCAAATTAAAAGAAAATATACTAAGTAAATATTATAAATTATAAAATGGGTCTTATATAATTATGCTACATTATGATTTTTGCCAATTTTTCTTTATTTTTTCCACAATTGTTAATAAGCTGTGAATTAATTGGAAACCCATTATTATAATTCAATATTTTACGTTTCTCATTCTCTAAATTAAATAAATATTATTTCCAAAACATATTCAATATTGACAAAATAGCATATAGACTGTTTTCCACAATTAATTGTTAATAATGTTAACATCTTTTTTATTTTATAGTATCGGAATTTCAAAAAATTTCGATACTATAAAATAATATTATTATTTATTAAATAAGTAACAACATATTTTGCTTTTCATTCAGGGGATCTCAAGGGGAACACCCCGTCCCTTCGGGACACCCCTCTTAAGAGGGGAATTTTTCCCCTTGAATATCTTGTTTTAATCAATTATAAAAATTACCTTTATTGCCTTAGTGTGAATTTGGAGGGGTTTCAGGGGAGGTATCCCCTGAATATCTTGTTATCAAAGAAAGAAAAATATATCACATAGATTAAGGAAAACTATGAGTTATTATCAGCTTAACAAAGAATGGGAAAATGTTCTTAAAATTATTCAAGAAAAATTAAGTCCTCAGATTTATAATACCTGGTTTTCTCAAATTAAATATATTGATTTTAAAAATAATGAGCTTCTATTGGCAGTACCCAATACCTTTTGTAAAAATTGGTTGGAAAAAAACTATTATCAGTTTATCAAGGATATTATTGTGAAGCAGTTTGGCTTTGATGATAATATTTTAATTAAATTTGAGATTGATGTAACTCAAAATCAAAATCCCTCTAAAGAAAAAAAAGAAAGAGTAAATCAAGATATTTTTCAAAAAAGATATGATAGGACTTTTTTAAATGACAAATATACTTTTTCTAATTTTGTGGTAGGAGATAGTAATCGTTTTGCTCATGCAGCCTGCCTTGCTGTGGCGCAATCTCCAGCAAAATCTTACAACCCTCTCTTTGTTTATGGAGGAGTTGGTCTGGGGAAAACACACTTGATGCACGGTATTGGAAATTATATTATTAATAAAAATTCTACTCACTCTACTAATATTGCCTATATTTCTTCTGAAAAATTTACCAATGAACTAATTAATGCCATCAAGGATGATACAACTGAAACTTTTCGGGAAAAATATCGTAATTTTGATATTTTATTAATAGACGACATCCAGTTCTTAGCAGGTAAAGAAAGAACACAGGAAGAATTTTTTCATACTTTTAATTCTCTCTATAATGCCAGCAAGCAGATTGTTATTACTTCTGACCGTCCCCCTAAGGAAATTACTAATTTAGAAAATCGTCTAATTTCCAGATTTGAATGGGGACTTATCACTGATATTCAACCTCCTGACTTAGAGACTAGAATTGCCATCTTACAAAAAAAGGCAGAAAATTATCAATTAGAATTATCAGATGAAATTATCCACTATATTGCCAATAAAATACCTTCTAATATTCGCCAATTAGAAGGTGCCTTAAATAAGTTAAACGCCTATATCACTTTAACAAACCAAAGAGAGGTAGATATTACTTTAGCTAAACAAATTTTAAAAGATTTCATTGCTATTGAAGAAAAGGAAATTTCTATTCAATTAATTCAAAAACACACAGCGGAATACTTTAACTTAAAGCCAGGTATCCTGTTATCTAAAAAAAGGACTAAAAATATAGTAACAGCTCGTCATATTGCTATGTTTCTTTCCCGGGAATTAACAGACTATTCCCTTCCTATGATTGGTGATTTTTTTGGAGGAAAGGATCATACTACAGTTATTCATTCCTGTAATAAAATTAAAGAACAATTAAAAACAGATAAAAAACTAAAATATCATCTTGACCGCTTGATTAATAAAATTCAAAATAGTCCTTGATTAAGAAATAATGAGAATGTGAATAATGTTAAGAAAAAATAATAGTTATTAAGAGATATTTTCACATTATCCACTATTATATAATAAGAAATTTTAATTGTTATCCACATAATTAACATTATTAATACTATTATTACTAATATATTTTTTATAGTATTGTAATTTCAAAAAGTACCAATACTATTAAATATTTTTCTTAAATAAAAAACAATATATGCTAAATATACTAAGCTGAGTTTTAAAATTGCCTAATTCTAATAAGTTCTATATTTTAGGAAAAAGACAATTTATTTTTCATAAGTCAAAAAAACAAAATTTAGTAAAGGGGAAAAATAATGAAAGTTATCTGTTCTCAGAAAAGTTTAGAAAATGGTACTCAAATAGTTCAAAAAGCGATATCTACTAAACTTGGTCTACCAATATATAGTGGAATTCTTTTTGAGACAACCAATGATGATAGAATTCATCTCTTTGCTACTGATTTAGAAATTGGGATTGACTATTATATTCCGGCTCAAATTATAGAACACGGTTCAGTAGTTATACCCAGTAAAATTTTTATTGATTTGATTAGAAAATTTCCAGAAGGAAATTTAGAGATGGAAGTGGATAAAGATAATATTATTCATATTAAGGAAGAAGATTTATCAGATTATAAGATTCTTGGTTTTTCTGCGGAAGAATTTTCTCCCTTTCCTGAAATTCAAAGTAAAGTGAAAATAAAATTAACACATAAGGTTTTAAAGGATACTGTTCAGGAGCTTATTTTTGCATCTTCCAAAGATGAAAGCCGTTCTTTTTTAAATGGGGTATTATGGAAAAAAGTAGAAAAAGGATTGGAAGTTGCTGCCACTGACAGCCATCGATTGGCCTTAAAGAAGATTAAATTAATCGGCAAGAATAAAATAGAAAGTGATGCTCAGTTTGAAGTTATTATTCCTCAAATAACATTATCTGAATTATTTAAATTACTTACTTTTGAAGATGATAGTATAGTCGAAATAGGCATAGGAGAAAGACAGGTGGTCTTTATTTTAAATCCGGAAGGGGAGAAAAATAAGATTAGATTATTCTCACGGATCATTGAAGGTCAATTTCCAGATTATTATCAAATTATACCTACTCAATTCAAAACAAGAATAAAAATTAATACTGAAGAATTTAGACAGAAAATAGAAAGAATTAGTTTATTTGTCAAAGAAGATTTAAATACCATCAAAATGGAAGTTCATCTTTATAACCAACAAGAAGGAGAGAATAAGGGAGAATTAATCCTCAAGGCGAATACTCCAGATATTGGTGAGGCTTATGAACAGATTCCCTGCCTGGTGGAAGGTGAATATATTGAGATTACCTTTAACTCTCGCTATATTATAGATGTTTTAAGAATTATTAAAACCAACCATACCGAAATAGATTTAAACGAAAATTTAAGTCCAGCCTTGATTAAGCCGGTCGAAAAAGAAGAACAGTATATTTATGTCTTAATGCCGATAAGAATGGATTGAAGTTCTGGGAAGGAAAAATCACTTGAATGTTAACAAAATTAGGTTGATTCATTTCAGAAATTTTGGGGATGTCTCTCTTGATTTTCATTCTTCCCTTAATATTTTTATCGGTAATAATGCTCAGGGTAAAACAAATATTATAGAATCAATTTATACCTTACTAAGAGGCTCTTCATATCGTACTAAAGACGATGATAACTTAATTAGCTGGCAGGAAAAGGAAAGTTATCTTTTAGGGGAAGTGCAAAAAGATAATAAGGAATGTTTCCAGATTAATATTTTGTTACAAAATATAGAACCACAAGGCCATCTATCCCCTAAAACTAAAAAAATTATTAAAGCAAATAAAAAATATCAGAAAAAATCCTGGCTTTTACAGAGATTTAAACCAGTTGTCTTTACCCCAGAAGACCTGCAAATAGTTAAAAGTTCACCTACTGTGAGAAGAAAATTTTTAGACGAGGTAATTATTAACCTCAACCCAATTTATGACCAATATTTAAAAGATTATAATCGAATTTTATTTCAGAGAAATATATTGTTAAAAAATGAAAAGAATAGTAATAATTTAATTAAGCAACTGAGTATTTGGAATGAGAAAATAATAGAATTGGGAACCTTAATTATTTTATATAGAATTAAAACCCTACAACTATTAAACCAAAAAGTAAAAGATTTACACCAAATGATGACCGAAAATAAAGAAACTCTAAAACTGAAATATAATAGTAATGTATTAACTTCTTTTACGGAAGATAAGGAAGAAATCAGAAGGATTTTAGCACAAAAAATTCATAGTGCCCAAGAAAGAGATTTTAGACTTAAAGTAACCACCATTGGACCGCATAGAGATGATTATTTTATTATTAACAATAAGATCGATTTAGGGATTTACGGCTCTCAAGGACAACAACGCACTGCGGTATTAGCTCTGAAAATGGCTGAATTAGAAATTTTAAAAGAGAAAGAGAATGAATATCCTCCCTTATTATTAGATGATGTCACCTCAGAACTTGATTTAGAAAGAAGAAGATTTTTAATGCAATTGATTACTGAAAAGCCATTGCAAACTTTTATTACCAGTATTAATCTCGATGATTTAACACAAGTGAAGAGTATTAAAGATATGAAAGTATTCCGGGTAAGAAATGGAATAGTAGAAGGAAATGAACAATAATCAACCAAAACATATTGAAGAAATTATGCAACAGTTTTTTAAAGAACGTAATTGGGAGCAGAGAATTGATGGGTATAATCTTTTTGATTGCTGGGACGATATTCTCCCACCCAAAATTGCCTTAAATACTAAGCCTGTTAAAATACAAAACGATACTCTTTTTTTGGTGGTTAAGAATCATATTTGGGCTCAGGAAATTAATCTAAGAAAGGGCGAAATCATAAATATCATAAATAAAAAAATAGGTAAGATTGTAATCACTAATGTTATTACCAGAATAAATTTAAAACAATTTATGAATAATAAATAATACATTAATTATATTAATGATATTATATATAAATATATATTTTAATAAATAATAATAAAATTACTAAAATTATAAAAAGATATTTTCTTTTAGACATAATTGACAGAAAAGCTTTTATATAGTATTATTAATAACAAATAGCTACTAAATATGCTGGTTAAAGATAAAGCCGTGGCCTTAAGTCACGGTTTAATTTTGCTTAGTGGTTTATGGAGCAGAAGTAAGATGACTAAAAAAATATCTGATGATCAAATACAATACACCGCCAAACAAATTCAGGTTTTAGAAGGCTTGGAAGCGGTAAGAAAAAGACCCAGTATGTACATTGGTAATACGGGAAGTCGTGGTTTACATCATCTGGTTGATGAAGTGGTAGATAACAGTATTGATGAGGCAATGGCTGGCTATTGTAGTAAAATTAAGGTCATTATACATCAGGATAATAGTGTTACCGTAATTGATGATGGTCGGGGGATACCAGTTGATATACATAGTTTTACCAATTTACCTGCTGTTACCACTGTACTTACTAAATTACACGCTGGCGGAAAATTTGGTAGTGGAAGTTATCAAGTTTCTGGTGGATTGCATGGAGTTGGAATATCAGTAGTTAATGCTTTGTCTGAATGGTTAGAAGTAACTGTTAGTCGAGATAATAAAGTCTACTGGCAGAGATTTGAAAGAGGTAAACCGGTTAGCGATTTACAGGTGACTGGACGTTCTACTAAGTCTGGAACTAAAATTACTTACCGTTCAGACTCAGAGATATTTGATGATATTACCATAAATTTTGATATTGTTGCTCATCGCTTAAAGGAATTAGCTTTTTTAAATGCCGGAGTGAAGATAGAATTAGTTGATGAAAGAGATAATAATAAAACCGTAACTTATAAATATGATGGTGGCATCGTTGAGTTTGTGAAATATCTTAATAAAAATAAGGATGTCCTGTTTAGCAAACCTATCTATATTAGTGGTAAGAAAGAGGATTTAGAAGTAGAAATTGCTCTGCAATACAATACCGGCTATTTAGAGAATATTCTTTCTTTTGCTAATAATATTCATACTGAAGAGGGAGGAACTCATTTATCAGGTTTTAAGACCGCCCTTACTAAAGCTATTAATGATTATTTAAAAAATGATAATATACCTAATTTAAAAAAATCTTCCATAAAGGGATTAGAGCAAGGACTTTCCGGAAATGATGTAAGAGAAGGGCTAACTGCTGTTATTAGCGTAAAATTGCTTAACCCGCAATTTGAGGGACAGACCAAAACAAAGTTAGGAAATAATGAAGTAAAAGGTGTTGTCTCTTCTATCGTTAATGACAAGCTCAGTGCTTTCTTTATTGAAAATCCGGATACCATTCAAAAGATATTAGCTAAATCTATATCTGCCTATAAAGCACGCGAGGCTGCCAGAAGAGCACGAGAATTAGTGAGACAAAAAAATGGCTTAAGCTTAGGTTCTCTGCCTGGAAAATTAGCTGATTGTTCGGAGCGGGACCCATTTCATCGGGAGTTATTTTTGGTGGAAGGAGATTCAGCCGGAGGTTCAGCAAAACAGGGTAGAGATAGAAAATTTCAAGCCATATTACCACTGAGAGGAAAGATACTAAATGTCGAAAAGGCACGGTTACATAAAATTTTAAGCAACAACGAAATAAAGGCAATTATTACTGCCTCTGGTTTACAGATTGGTGATGATAACGAGCTTGATCTTTCCCAGTTAAGATATCATAAAATTATTATTATGACTGATGCTGACGTTGATGGAGAGCATATCAAAACTTTATTGTTAACCCTGTTCTATCGTTATATGAGATCATTGATTGAAAAGGGGAAGATCTTTATTGCCCGTCCACCTTTGTATAAATTAAGTTATAATCAAAAAAGCGAATATTTTTTTAATGAAGAGGAAATGCAAAAAAGAATAAAAGAATTAAAAGGCAATTATTCCCTTCAACGGTATAAAGGACTTGGTGAAATGAACCCTACCCAATTATGGGAGACTACCATGAATCCGGAGACCAGGGTATTAAAGAGGGTGGAATTGGAAGATGCCTTAGAGGCCGATGAGATGTTCACTATACTTATGGGAGGGAAGGTAGAACCGAGAAAAGAATTTATTTATCAACACAGTAACGAAGTGGTAGAATTGGATGTTTAGTAATCTTAGGAAATAGTAAAAAGTAAAATTAAAAGTCAGGTTAATAAAAAGTGAGTAATGATTTTGATAAAAATAAAGAAAATCAGGAAGAGAGAGAAACAATCAAGGTAACAGGGCCTCAGGAATTGCCTACTGATATTACTGATGAGATTAAGACCTCCTACCTGAATTATGCTATGAGTGTAATCGTGGGCAGGGCTATTCCTGATGTGCGGGATGGTTTAAAACCAGTACACCGGCGTGTTCTCTATTCTATGTATAAACTGGGAAATACTCCCGATAAGCCCTATAAAAAATCAGCCAGGATTGTAGGAGATACTTTAGGAAAGTACCATCCTCATGGTGATATGGCTGTCTATGATACTATTGTGAGAATGGCTCAGGATTTTTCCTACCGTTATCCCCTGGTGGATGGTCAGGGGAATTTTGGTTCAGTTGATGGTGATGCAGCAGCAGCCATGCGTTATACCGAAATCAGGATGTCTCCCCTTGCTCAGGAAATGCTTGCTGATATTAAAAAGGATACCGTTGATTTTATTCCCAATTTTGACAATTCTCTGGAGGAACCATCGGTATTGCCCGCCCCCATTCCTCAATTACTGATTAATGGTTCTTCCGGTATAGCAGTGGGTATGGCTACCAATATTCCTCCTCACAATCTGGGGGAAGTTATTGATGCCTGTGTGTTGCTTATTGAAAATCCAGAGGCGACATTAGAAGAAATTATGACCGTATTACCTGGGCCAGACTTTCCTACCGGTGCTACCATATATGGAGTATCTGGAATTAAAGAGGCTTACCAAACTGGAAAGGGAATAATTACCTTACAGGCAAAAGTAGTATCGGAAAATTTTGAGAAAAAAAGTAAGAATGCCTCAGTATTGGTGGTAAAAGAGCTACCTTATCAGGTTAATAAAGCAAGTCTGGTTGAAGATATAGCTAACTTGGTGCAGGAGAAAAAAATTACTGAAATCACTGCCTTGCGAGATGAATCAGATCGAAATGGGATGCGTATTGTGCTGGAATTGAGAAAAGATACTAATATCAATGTTCTGCTCAATAATTTATTTAAACATACTAATCTGCAAACCACTTTTGGAATTAATCTTTTGGCTATAGTGGATGGAAAACCAAAACTTCTTACCTTACCTGAAACACTGCATTGTTTTTTGGCACATCGTAAGACAGTCGTTGAGCGCCGTTGCCGATATGAATTAAAACAAGCTAAAGAAAGGGCACATATTCTAGAAGGACTTAAGATTGCTTTAGCCAATATCGATGAAGTGGTGCAGATTATCAAAAAATCAAAGGATGTTGATATCGCTCGTCAAAGCTTAATGAACCGCTTCCTGCTCAGTGAAAAACAGGCTCAAGCTATTTTAGATATGCGTTTACAGAAGTTAACCTCTCTGGAGACTGAGAAACTGGAAGAAGAGTATTTAGAACTGATCAAAAGAATTGCCTATTTAGAGGATATCTTGGGAAATGAAAGAAAACTGATGCTCACTATCAAGGATGAATTATTAGATTTGAAGAGCAAATATGCCGATCATAGACTTACCCAGATTGTCAAAGAAGAAAAAGAGTTGGAAGTGGAAGATTTTATTGCTGAAGAGGATATTGTAATTACTTATACCAAAGATGGATATTTAAAACGCTTACCTTTAAATACTTATCGCAAGCAGAGAAGGGGTGGTAAAGGGATTATTGGAATGGGGGTTAAAGAAGAGGACCTGGTTGATAATCTTTATATTACTACCAATTTGCATGACATCTTATTTTTCTCCAATAAAGGCACTGTCTATCGAAGGAAAGCCTATCAAATTCCGGAGGGTGGCAGAACCTCTCGAGGTATTGCAGTAGTTAATTTGTTAGGTATTGGAAAAGAGGAAAGGATTACCACAGTTATTCCTATTCGTGAAACAGAATTTAAAAAATCTCGCGAAGTAAATGGTTTGTATCTTTATATGGCTACCAGACAGGGAAAGGTTAAAAAAGTTCCTCTACACGAATTTGCTAATCTAAAAAACAAAGAAATTATTGCCATTTCTCTCAATGAAGGTGATGAATTAATAAGAGTGAGACTGGCCAGTGGAGAGGAAAATGTTATCTTAACTACCCATCAAGGAAAATCTGCTTACTATTCTGGAAAAAATATTCGGCCCATGGGTAGGTCCGCTATGGGATGTCGAGGAATTACTCTTGCTAAAGATGATTACTTGATTGATATCAGTTTAGTTAAGCCAGATTCTGACGAAGAGTTACTACTGATTACAGAAAATGGTTTTGGTAAAAGAACTCCGCTGAAGTTTTATCCTCTTTCCAAAAATAGAGGAGGTAAGGGAGTTAAATCAATTCACTTAAGCAAGGAGCGAGGTAAGGTAGTTTCTGTTAAAGTGGTAAACGAAAGAGATGAACTGGTGATTATAAGTCAAAAGGGTATTATAATCAGGGTTCCAGTTCAGGAAATAAGTAAAACTGGCAGAAATTCCAGGGGAGTCAAAGTTATGAATCTAGACCAAGATGACCAGGTGGCTAGTGTAGCTACCGTACCTCAATCCCAGGTCATAGCTTAATTCCTTTTTTCTCCCTTTCTATTTTTAAATCTAGTATAAACAATAGTTAATTTTGGAAAAATATTTTCTTTTGACAAATTAAAATCTCAATGGTAAAATAGCAAAAAAATTTATCTAGCTAGACCAGAGAAGGGAAGAGTAGGTTAGACTAAAACATTTTTAGATATCCGAAGACCAACCCTGAGGTTATTTTAGAGAATGAGAAGAAGTGCTTAAACAATATTTTTAATTGTTTAAGAAGTAAAGTGGAACCACGAAAAGAGAAGCCTTTCGTCTTTAGGTAGAACGAAAGGCTTTTTTATTATCAAAAGATTAAATTAGTAGCAATAAAATAATATGATTATTATTTATTAAATAAGTAACAATATATTTTGCTTTTCATTCAGGGGTTATCAAGGGGAAGAATTCCCCTTGAATATCATATTGATAAGAATGAGGTGTTAGTGATGGGAAAGAAGGAGATTGGTATTGGAATTTTGGGCTTAGGACATGTGGGGGGAGGTGTACTGAAAATCTTAGATCAGCAGCGAGCTTTTATTGAGCAAGAAATATCTCCTTACCAAATAAAGGTCATAGGTTTAGCCGATTTGGATATTGGGAGAAAACCTGAGTCCAAAAGAGATAATCCTTTCTTTACTACTTCAGCCCAGGAGGTTATTGGGCATTCGGATATACAGATTGTGGTAGAGACAATTGGGGGCGAGTATCCTGCTTATGAGTTGATTAAAAAAGCCTTACAAAGTGGGAAACATGTAGTTACACCCAATAAAGAGGTGGTTGCAAAACATGGCTATGAATTGCTTACTATAGCTCACCAGAATAAGGTCCAATTCTTATTTGAGACTTCGGTAGGCAGCGCCATTCCTATTCTAGGTGTAATTTTAAATATGTTAACTTCTGGTCCACTGGAGGAAATTAGCGGGATATTGAATGGTACTACCAATTATATCCTGGATTTAATGTGGGAAGATAATATGAGTCAGCAGGAAGCCTTGAGTAAAGCCCAAGAAAAGGGTTACGCAGAAGCTGATTCTAGCAAGGATATTATGGGGCTGGATACGCTTTATAAAATTTTTATTTTAGCTTCCCTTGGCTTTAGAGCGCGATTAAATCTAAACCAGATCAGTTATTCTGGTATTAATGAAATTACGCTGGAGGATGTTCAATTAGTAAAGCAACTTGCTTATCGGATTAAATTGCTGGCAACTGCCCGGCGGAAAGAAAGTAAAGTAGACATCCGTATTAGTCCAGTTCTAATTGAAGATGGCCAGCTACTGGCTCATATACATGGGGCAGATAACGGTATATTTTTATCAGGCTATGGCTATGGGAATCTATTTTTTTCTGGAGCTGGTGCCGGAGGGATTGCCGGGGCTAGTATGATTATCAGTGATATCATAAGAATTATCAGGCAACCTCACTATTTTGAATATGGTTTTTTGTTAAAAGATTCTGAGGAACTCAAGATTCAAAGGTTTGATCAGTTAGAAAATCAGTATTTTTTAAAAGTAAAATTAGAAAATGGAGAAAAAAATAAAGAAAATATTCGAAATATTTTCTCAAAAAATAATCTTCTCATTAAAAAAACTGCGGAAATAAGAAATGAAGATGGAGTTAATAGCTTAACCATGGGTATCATAACTGATTTAGCAGAGGAAAGTAGATTTAAAATAATCTGCTCAGAAATAAAAGAATTAAGCTACATCAGAACCATAAATTATCTAGAAGTTTATAGAACAGAATAGATGCTACCTAAAGGAGTAAAA
>DKFO01000067.1 GCA_002452835.1 Candidatus Atribacteria bacterium UBA6794
TTGCCATTCGAGAAGGTGGCAGAACTATTGCGGCTGGAGTGGTTACAGAGATAATTGAGTAAAATAGGCTGTTTTATAAACAATGAGGAGGTAAAAAGGTTTAAATGCAAAAAATAAGGATTAGGCTTAGAGCATATGATCATAGAATATTGGATAATTCAGCATTAAAGATCATTGATGCAATCAAAAAAACTGGTGGTAAGTATTCAGGTCCTATTCCTTTGCCAACTGAGATAAATAAATATTGTGTTTTAAGATCACCTCATGTTGACAAAAAATCAAGAGAAGAATTTGAAATGAGAACACATAAAAGAATGATAGATATTATAGATCCTTCCTCAAAATCAGTTGAAGCATTAATGCACCTGGATTTACCATCTGGTGTTGATATTGAGATAAAAACCTTAGAATAGATATTTAATTTTTAAAATATTTTGAAATAATAGAAGAGAACAATATTAATTTAAAAATTGACGTTAATATTTAAATAAGAGTAGTATAGAGCTCTTTTTGTTTTAATAAATTAAAATAAATAATAAAATAAATATAAAATAAGAGTTGAATTAATTTAATTTAGATAATTTGTTCTTGAAAAAATTCGCTGATATATTTTAGTATTGGAATTTCAATAATTACGATACTACAAGGATAATATAAATATTATTTAATAAATAATTAACAATATGTTTTGCTTTTAATTCAGGGGTTGTCAAGTGGAAGGATTCCCCTTGAATATTGGAATTGCCCGACAATTTCAATATTCTTAATAAATAGCAAAGTAAGATATCAAAGATAAGATACTAAAATAGAATAGTAAAGAGAAAAATAACTATTGAACTTGATTTTATTTCAGGGGTTGTCAAGGGGAAGGATTCCCCTTGAATATCTTTTGTTCACTATTTACTAGGAGGTGGATGTCATAGTGAAAACTGGAATTTTAGGTAAAAAAATTGGTATGACTAATTTTTTTTTGGAAAATGGTAACTGCATTGGTGTTACCGTATTACAGGCTGGGCCATGTATAGTTATAAATAAAAGAGATAAACAAAGAGATAATTATGAATCCTTACAACTAGGGTTTGGTAATATTAACCAAAAAAATAAGGTAAGTAAACCTTTAAATGGTTATTTTAAAAAACAAAATGTAAATCCTTGTCGATATGTAAAAGAATTTAGATATAAAGATATCAATCAATATGAAATTGGTTCTGAAATAAAAGTAGATCTTTTTAAAGAAGGGGAAAAGGTTAATGTAATTGGTTTTAGTAAGGGAAGAGGATTTGCTGGTTCCATAAAAAGACATCACTTTTCTGGTGGACCAAAAACTCATGGCCAAAAAGATTATTACCGATCTCCTGGCTCCATTGGTGCTACCGATGCAGCTAGAGTCTTTAAAGGGAAAAAACTTCCCGGAAGAATGGGTAATAACAGAGTAAAAATAAAAAATATTGAAGTCATAAAAATTGATGTGGATCGGAATTTACTTTTATTAAAAGGTGCTATCCCGGGTCCTAATAATGCTCTTGTAGCAATTGAAAAAAATTCCTATTAACTTTAATGACTTATTCTGCACAGGAAGGAGAGTAGCGCTATGGTAGAAATGTTTATACATAGTATAGAGGGAGAAAAAGTTGGTGCAATAAAACTTAATGACAGCTTGTTTAATACAAAAATAAATAAACATATTATCCATCAGATGGTAAAACGTTATTTAGCTGAGAAAAGAAGAGGCACCGCATCTACTAAAAATAGAAGTGAAGTAAGTGGTGGGGGGAAAAAACCCTGGAAACAAAAAGGGACTGGTAGAGCCAGGGCTGGTTCTATACGTTCACCACTTTGGGTAGGTGGTGGAGTTGTTTTTGGTCCAGAAAACAGAGATTATGGTTATTCAATTCCTCGAAAAGTACAGTTAGCGGCCTTAAAATCTGTTTTATCGGACAAGGTTAAAAATAATGAAATTATTATTCTGGATAAATTAGAATTAAAAAAAGGAAAGACCAAAGATATTATTGAGGTATTTAATAATTTACACTTAGATAGTAATAATAAAGTGCTTATTGTAATTGATAAAGAAGATGATCTTATAAAAAGAGCGGTTCATAATTTGAAAGACGCTATGGTTATTACCGCTAATAAGATTAATACTTATGATCTTGTAAACTACGAGAAAATGATAATTACTAAAGATGCCTTAAAGATTATTGAGGAGGTATTTGGATAATGACCTCTCCTAAGACAATTTTAATTCATCCTATTATTTCTGAAAAAAGTGTTAAGGATAAGCAATATAATAAATATTCATTTAAAGTTATTTGGGACTCCAATAAATCAGAAATAAAAAAGGCCATTGAAGATAAATTTAAAATAAAGGTTAATAAAGTAAATACTATAAATGTTCCTGCTAAAAAAAGAAAAATGGGAAGATATGTTGGGAAAACATCACAATGGAAGAAGATAATAGTTACTGTTAAAAAAGGACAGTCTATCAAAGAATTGGATAATATTTAAGGTAATACATGACCAAATATTTTAAATTTAAATCTTGAACTTGATTTGCGGTTTTCAAGGAGGAGAATTCTCCTTGGTTATCGAAATTACCAAAAGTCCAATTTTAATTATAAGAATACAAGAAAGGTGTCGATTAAAGTGGCAGATATAAAAAAGTATAAACCAACTTCACCAGGTAGAAGATTTATGACTGTATCGACTTTCGAAGATATTACTCGCTTTAAATCTGAAAAAAGTTTAACAAAAGGGAAGAGTAAAAAAGCTGGTAGAAATAACAATGGAAGTATAATGGTAAGAAGAAAGGGTGGCGGTCATAAAAGAAAGTATCGAATTATCGATTTTCTAAGAGAAAAAGAAGGTATACCTGCTAAAGTAGCCGAGATTGAATATGACCCTAATCGTTCTGGTAGAATTGCTTTGTTGAAATATGTTGACGGCGAGAAGCGCTACATTGTTTGTCCAGAAAAATTAAAAGTCGGTGATACTGTACTATCTGGTTCCAATGCTGAAATTAGTGCTGGAAATACTAAAGCACTAAAAGATATTCCAGAAGGGACTTTTATACATAATATTGAAATGAAAAAAGGACAGGGTGCAGTATTAGCCAGAGCAGCAGGAACAAGTGCTCAGATTTTAGCAAAAGAAGGCAATTACGCTCATGTTAAATTACCATCAGGAGAGGTTAGACTTATCAGATTAGATTGTTTTGCGACCATTGGTCAGGTCGGCAATATGAATCATGCTAACATTAATTTAGGTAAGGCAGGTAAAAGCAGATTGAAAGGCAGGAGACCCAAGGTAAGAGGAGTGGCTATGAATCCTATTGATCATCCTTTGGGTGGAGGGGAAGGTAAAAGTGCTGGTGGCAGACATCCGTGCTCCCCGACCGGCGTACTTGCCAAAGGTTATCGAACTAGAAAAAAGAAAAAATATTCTGACAAATTTATTGTAAGAAGAAGGACAAAATAATAAGGGGGAATCATTGAACAATGTCAAGATCAGTTAAAAAAGGTCCGTATATTGATGAAAAATTATTAAAGAAAGTCCGGGATTTAAATAGAAAAAGAAAAAAGGAACCTATTAAAACTTGGTCTAGGAATTCAACCATTTTCCCTTTAATGGTTGGTCATACTATTGCGGTACATGATGGGAAAAAACATATTCCTGTTTATATTACTGAAAATATGGTAGGACATAAATTGGGCGAGTTTGCTCCTACTAGAAAATTTAAAGGTCATGGAGCGCATACAGAAAGGTCAACAGCTATTAAATAAAATGGGAACTTTTACCATAGCATAGAATATAGGAGGAATATTTATGGGTGTAAAATCTAGAGGAAGATATCTCCCAATATCTCCCAGGAAATGTCGCCGTACGATAGAAATAATTAAGGGCAAAGATGCCGGAACAGCATTGATAATGTTACGATTTTTACCCAAAAGATCAGCAAAAATGATATATAAAGTGCTTAAATCAGCTATTGCTAATGCTGAAAATAATCATGATATGAGTGTTGATGACTTATATATTAATAAAGCATTTGTTGACGAAGGTCCAACACTAAAGAGATTTAGAGCAAGAGCAATGGGGAGAGCAGCTAGAATTAATAAGCGAACTAGTCATATTACCATTGAAGTGGAAGAGAAAGGGGTTGAAAAATAATTGGGACAAAAAGTTCACCCAAAAGGTTTACGTCTTGGTATTATTAAAGATTGGGATATGAAATGGTTTAGCCGTAAAAAATACAGTGAGAATGTCTATGAGGATTACCAGATAAGAAAGTATATCAAAGATACTTTAGCACATGCTGGTATTTCTGTTATAAACATTGATAGAATTGCTAATAGAATTAGAATAACCATAAATTGTGCTAGGCCAGGCATTATTATTGGTAGAAAAGGGACTGAGGTTAATAAATTAAAGGATAATTTGTCAAAGATAGTAGATGGAGAGCTACAAATTAATATTAAAGAGATTAAAGTACCAGAGGTTGATGCACAGTTGGTTGCTGAAGATGTTGCTAATCAGATTTTAAGAAGAGCTGCTGTAAAAAGAACTATGAAACAAGCTGCCTCAAGAGCCATTAAAATGAAGGCAGAAGGAATTAAAATAATGATCTCGGGAAGGATTGGTGGAGCAGAAATAGCCAGAACAGAATGGCATATGGAAGGAAGATTACCTTTGCATACTTTAAGAGCCGATATTGATTATGGATTTAGCGAAGCTAATACCACCTATGGTAAAATCGGAGTTAAGGTGTGGATATTTAAAGGAGAGGTTTTACCTGGTAGCATTAGCTCAGAGAGAAGAAGTGATACAAGTGAAGAAACCAAAAAGGATAAAATAGAAGCATCTTTAGAGAATGACCTACCAGAAAAAGAGAGATTGAGGGAGGAGAAAAATGCTTCAACCAACTAGAACAAAATATAGAAAAATGCAGCGGGGAAAAATAAAAGGTAAAGCATATAAAGGTCATCTTATTTCCTTCGGTGATTATGGTTTGCAAGCATTACAGTCTGCCTGGATTACTAGTGCTCAAATAGAATCAGCTAGAATTGCAGTTACTCATGCCATTAAAAGAGGGGGCAGAGTCTGGATTAGAATATTTCCTCATAAACCAGTTACTAAAAAACCTGCTGAAACAAGAATGGGAAAAGGGAAAGGTTCACCAGAATTTTGGGTAGCAGTAGTTAAACCAGGTACTATCTTATTTGAACTTGGAGGCGTTGAGGAGGAAATAGCAAGAGAAGCAATGAGATTAGCTTCTCATAAATTACCAATTAAAACTAGATTCATAAAGAGAGAAGAACAGGTGGTGGGTTAAATTGAAAATGAATGAATTAAGAGATTTATCGAAGGAAGAATTGGAGAAAAAATTATCTGATTTAAAAGATGAATTATTTAGTTTACGCTTTCAATTAGTTACTGGTCAGTTAAGTAACTATATGAAGATAAAAGAGGTAAAGCATGATATTGCTAGGGTTAAAACAATATTAAGAGAAAATTATTTTAGCATTAACAATAATAAAACAACCACAAAATCTGTAAATATTAAAGAATAGGGAGATGTTTAATGACTAATTCCACTGAAGCAAAAAGTAGAGTAGGTGTAGTAACAAGCAATGCTATGGATAAATCCGTTGTGGTACAGGTAAGCTATCTAGTAGCTCACAAACTTTATAAGAAAAGAATTAGACGAAGTTCCAAGTTTATGGCACATGATGAAAAGAATATCTGCGAAGTTGGAGATAAAGTAAAAATAGTATCTACCAAACCATTTAGTAAAAGGAAAAGGTGGGAAGTAGCAGAAATTATTCAAAAAAGAAAATAATTGTTTATTATTAATGATTTTTTTGAGGGAGTGTGGCAAAAGTGATACAAATGCAATCAAGACTTTTTGTAGCGGATAATTCTGGGGCAAAAAAGATACAATGTATAAAAGTGCTTGGTGGATCAAGAAAAAGATATGCCGGAATTGGTGAGGTAATAGTTGCTTCAATAAAAGAAGCAAATGCAGGGAGTGCGGTAAAAAAGGGGGAAGTGGTTAAGGCTGTTATTGTCAGGACCAAAAAAGAAATACGTCGTTCTGATGGTTCTTATATTCGTTTTGATGATAATGCGGCAGTGATTATTAATAATCAAAATGAACCAATTGGGACTAGAATATTCGGGCCGGTAGCAAAAGAATTAAGGGATAAAAAATTTATGAAAATAATATCCCTGGCTCCCGAGGTTTTGTAGCATATTAGAAAGGAGAATGAATTATGTCAAAAGGGATAGCGAAGCTAAAAAAGGGAGATAATATTTTAGTAATTTGTGGGGAAGATAAAGGAAAAAGCGGGAAAATTATAGATATATTTCCCAAGAAAAATAGGGTAATTATTGAGGGAGTAAATTTTTTAAAAAAACACATGAAGCCTACTCAAAAATCACCACAGGGTGGTATTGTAAGACAGGAAGGCCCAATTAATATATCGAATGTTCGATTAATATGTAATAAATGTAATAAACCGACCGGCATTAAGCATGAGGTAACTAAAGAAGGGAAAAAAGTTCGAGTTTGCAAAAAATGTGGAGAAATTATAGACAAAGTCTAGAGGGGGTAAACAGAGTGGTACTCAGACTTAAGCATAAATATGAACAAGAAGTTGTTCCAGTCATGATGAAAAAATTTAATTACCAAAATAAAATGGCAGTACCAAAAATTGAAAAGATTATTATCAATATGGGACTTGGTAAGGCGAGAGATGACGCTAAAATTGTAGAAGAGGCTACCGAAGTTATAGCAACCATTACTGGTCAAAAACCGATAATAACCAAATCAAAAAAATCAATTTCCAACTTTTCTATTAGAAAAGGAATGCCAGTTGGTTGTAAAGTAACTTTACGTAAAGGTAGAATGTATGAATTTTTAGATCGTCTTATTAATGTTGCTCTGGCCAGAATTCGTGATTTCCAAGGTACTTCTCCCAATTCTTTTGATGGCCGAGGAAATTATACTTTAGGTATTAAGGAACAATTAATATTTCCAGAGATTGAGTTCGATAAGGTAAAAACATACCTGGGAATGAATATTACTATAGTAACCAATGCCCAAAGTGATGAGGAGGCAAAGGAATTGCTATCTCTAATTGGCATGCCTTTTAGAGTAGATGAATAAGTGAGAAAGAAGGGGTAAAAAGTGGCAAAAAAAGCTTTGATTGTTAAAGCGAGTAAAGAACAAAAATACAAAGTTAGAAAATACCACCGTTGTAATATTTGTGGAAGACCAAGAGGGTATTTAAGAAAGTTTGGAATTTGCCGTATCTGTTTTAGAAAAATGGCACTCAATGGTGAGTTACCAGGTGTTATTAAATCAAGTTGGTAACATAAATATAAAATAAGGGTATTTTATTAACATCAACAAATAGCTATTAATAATCTAATAATCTATATTATATTCTTAGATATCTTTCTGACCGATAGAAAGGAGGAAAAGATTATGGGTGTAACTTCGGATCCCATTGCTGATATGATTACCAGAATTAGAAATGCAAACCGAGCAAAAAGAGAAAAAGTAGAAATACCTTCTTCCAAAATTAAATTAGAAATTGCTAGAATACTAAAAGAAGAAGGTTATATTCTTGA
The DNA here is from genome assembly GCA_002452835.1 of Candidatus Atribacteria bacterium UBA6794. GTDB lineage: Bacteria > Atribacterota > Phoenicimicrobiia > Phoenicimicrobiales > Stramentimicrobiaceae > Oleihabitans. Next base: position 7,636 of record DKFO01000067.1, read on the forward strand.
TTACTATTATAAAGAAGATAATAAGCAAGGTGTTATTACTATATCGCTAAAATATTCAGGAAGACAGAGAATTATTAACAACCTTAAAAGAATTAGTAAACCTGGATTAAGGGTTTATGTGCCTAAGGATGATATTCCAGAAGTTTTGGGTGGATTAGGGATTAGTATTTTATCTACTTCCAAAGGGATTATGACTGGAAAAGAGGCTAAAAAGAGACATTGTGGTGGAGAAGTATTGTGCTATATCTGGTAACTAGTAATATTTACCAGAAATTTATTAATTTATATTAAATAACAGTAATAGGTAAAATAACTAAATAGCACTTTGGAGAGGTAAGGAGGATGTTATGTCTAGAATTGGCAAGTTACCTGTTGTAATGCCAGAAGGTGTTTTAGTTGAAGTGGACAACAGTATAATTAAAATAAAAAAAGACAATCAGGAATTAATTCATAAATTACCTCCTGGTATAAAAGTCAAATTAGAAGACCATAAAATTAAAGTTGATAGGATAAGTAACTCCAGGATACATCGTTCATTGCATGGTTTAACTAGAAATATAATCTTTAATATGGTTAAAGGTATAAGTGAAGGTTTTGAAAAGACCTTAGAAATAAATGGTGTTGGATATAGAGCAGATGTTAAGGGGAAAGACTTAGAGTTGAATTTAGGTTATTCTCATCCTATAAGAGTGAAAGCTCCTGAAGGAATTGAATTTTATGTAGACAAACAGAAGATTATTAAGATTAAAGGTGCCGATAAACAACTAGTTGGTAAAATTGCTGCTGAAATTAGAAGTCTAAAAAAACCAGAACCTTATAAGGGGAAAGGTATAAGATATATTGATGAACATGTTCGAAGAAAAGTTGGTAAAGCAGGGGCCACGGTAGGTAGCAAATAATAAATTCATAATATTTTATAACAATATTCTGAAGAGGGGTGCAAATTTTATGAAAAATAAGAAAAAAATTGCTCGTTTAAGAAGGAAAAAAGGCATTAGAAAAGATATATTTGGTACTAGCGAAAAACCACGCTTAACAGTTTTTCGTAGTGCAAAACATATATATGCACAGGCTATAGACGATGAAACAGGGAAAACATTGGTATCTTTATCAACTTTAACTTCTGAAGTTAAAAAAGAAATTACTTATGGCGGTAATATTAAAGCAGCCGAAGTTACCGGTAAAATACTAACTAAAAAATTACAGGAAAAAGGAATTAAGAAAATTGTCTTTGATCGCAATGGTTATTTATTCCATGGAAGAGTAAAGGCATTAGCTGATCAGATTAAATTATCATAATTTATAAAAATTTAAGGGTTTTTTACATATTAATAAGGGAGAGGAGATGAATACGTGCCAAAGGTGATTATTGAAGAGCAAGAATTAAAAGAAAGTGTAATCTTTGTAAATCGAGTAAGTAAAGTAGTAAAAGGTGGCAGAAGATTTGGTTTTAGTGCCATGGTTGCGGTAGGAGACGGTAAGGGCTTTGTAGGTATTGGATATGGAAAAGCAAAAGATGTTTCAGACGCCATTCGGAAAGCTGTTACTAAAGCTAAAAATAATATGCATAAAATCAAAATAAAAAATGGGACAATCCCTCATGCGGTAACTGGCATTCATGGTGGAGCTAAAGTATTTTTGCGACCAGCTTCTCCAGGAACTGGTGTTATTGCCGGGGGTCCAGTCAGAGCCATAATTGAAGCAGCAGGAATACAGGATATTCTTACTAAATCTTTGGGGAGTGATAATAATTTAAATGTAGTTAAAGCAACCATGAAAGCTTTATTAATCTTAAAAAGTGCCAAAGAAGTCGCTAAGTTAAGAGGCATTCCAGTAGAAAGAATATTTAATTAGGATTGAGGGAGGAACTTATAGTGAAATTAAACGAGTTGAAACCTAATACTGGATCAATCAAAACCAAAAAAAGGGTAGGTAGAGGTAATGCATCCGGACACGGTACTACTGCTGGTAGAGGAACAAAAGGACAAAATAGTCGTTCAGGTTCTAGCATTAGACCTTATTTCGAAGGCGGACAGATGCCTTTAGTTAGAAGAGTCCCTAAGCGTGGGTTTCGAAATGTTTTTAGTAAAAAATATGCTATTATCAATGTTGGAGAATTAAATAGATTTAATGAAGATGAAATAATTACACCTGAACGGTTATTACAAGAAGGCATGGTCAAAAAGATTAGGAATGGTATCAAGATATTAGGTAAAGGAGAAATTAATAAAAAGCTCACTATTAGAGCTCATAAAATTAGTAGAGGAGCGATTAGCAAAATTGAATCTGCTGGTGGGAAGGTTGAGGTGATGTAAGTGCTAGAACAATTACGTAGTTTGTTTAAAATTCCTGACTTAAAAAGTCGTTTATTGTTTACTTTTGCTATGTTGATTGTAGTAAGGTTAGGAAGCCATATTCCACTACCCGGTATTGATAAACAAGCTTTAGCTAATTTATTTGCTCAAGGTGGTATACTTGGGTTTTTTGACCTTTTTGCCGGTGGAGCATTAAGCAGATTTTCACTTTTTGCTCTTGGCATTATGCCTTATATTAATGCCTCTATCATTATGTCTTTATTACAGTCAGTTATTCCTTTATTTGAACAATGGTCTAAAGAAGGAGAAGAAGGGAGAAATAAACTTAACCGTATCACTCGCTATGGGACCGTGGTACTCGGATTAATTCAAGCAGTAGGCATTAGTGCCTGGCTAGAAAGTTTACAGGTATTAATGATAACTGGTTTATTATTTAGAATTTTATTAGTTATTAGCTTAACTGCAGGTACCTGTTTTTTAATGTGGTTAGGTGAACAAATAAGTGATTATGGTATCGGTAATGGTATCTCCATTATCATCTTTGCTGGTATTGTTGCTAGAATTCCATCTGAAATTATTCAGACCTGGAGTTTATTAAAAGTAGGGGAAATTGGTATAATATCTATCATTGGATTATTGGCCGTAGTTATATTAGTAATTGCTGGTGTTGTTGCAATTCAGCAAGGGCAAAGAAGGATACCAGTACAATATGCCAAAAGAGTAATTGGTCGACGATTATATGGTGGACAAGGCACTCATATTCCTTTAAGAGTGAACCAGGCCGGCGTTATTCCTATAATTTTTGCTTCAGCCATTCTTATATTTCCAGGCACTATAGCCCAATTTTTTCAAGGTTCAACCTTTATGCAAAAAGTTGCTGCAGCGCTTTCTCCCGATACAGCTTTATATCTTATTTTATATGCTATCTTAATTATTGTTTTTACTTTTTTTTATACAGCAATTACCTTTAATCCTCAAAATTTGGCTGATAATCTAAAAAAATATGGTGGTTTTATTCCAGGTAGACGGCCAGGTAAAGCAACTGCAATATATATTGATCAAATTATGACTCGAATTACCTTAAGTGGTGCAATATTCCTGGCTATTATTGCTATTTTACCAAATATATTAATTGAAATTACCGGGATTACCACTATTTATTTTGGTGGCACTTCCGTTCTTATTATGGTGGGCGTGGCTTTAGAAACAGTGCAACAAATTGAGTCACATATGTTAATGCGACATTATGAAGGATTCATAAAGAAATAATAAAAAATGGTTTTTGGCAATTATTAAAATATTAAAGAGGTATTAAGAAATATTATATGATAATTATTTTATTGGGGCCACCAGGAGCAGGGAAAGGTACCATTGCTCAAGAGTTAAATAAGAAAATTAAAATGCCAGTAATAGCTACGGGAGATATTTTAAGAAATGCTATTAAAGAAGAAACCAATTTAGGGAAAAAGGTAAAAAGATATGTAAACTCAGGTAAATTAGTACCAGACGAGTATATTATGAAGATTATCGAAAATAGAATTAGAAAAGAAGACTGTCAAAAAGGATTTATATTTGATGGTTTTCCCAGAACAATTCATCAAGCTGATGAACTTGATTTACTGATTAAACGTTTAAGTAAAACTATTGACCAGGTCTTTTATTTTGAAGCATCTTATAAAATAATTGTCGAGCGCTTATCGGCTAGAAGAGTTTGCTCAAAATGTGGAACTATTTATAATCTCAATTATAATCCACCAGATATTATCGATAAATGTAACAAATGTGGTGGACAATTAATTCAAAGAGATGATGATAAGGAAGAGACTATAAAGAAACGATTAGAAGTTTACCATAAAGAAACTTTACCATTAGTCAGTTATTATCAAAAGAAAAATATTTTAACAAAAATTGATGCTGATCAAGATGTAGAAGATAGGTTTAAAAAACTTTGGAATAGATTAATTGAATTAGATCTTACTGTAAGTGGGCAATTATGGTAATCATAAAGACGGACCATGAAATTGAAAAAATTAAGAAAAGTTGCCAGTTGGCAGCGAATACCTTGAGATTTGTTGCTGGGAAAATAAAACCTGGTCTAAAAACAAAAAAGTTAGATCAGATTGCTGAGGATTTCATTAAAAAACAAGGAGGTTTGCCTTCTTTTAAAGGGTATGGTCCCAAAGGAAATGAATTCCCTGCTTCAATATGTATTTCGATTAATGATGAAATTGTACATGGAATACCTGGAGATAGAATTTTAGAAGAAGGCGATATTGTTAGTATTGATATTGGTACTAATCTTAACGGTTATTATGGAGACATTGCAGCAACATTTGGAGTTGGTAAAATAAATGATATTGCTCAAAAGTTAATTAAAACAACTCAATCATGTTTGTTTGCTGGTATTAAAGAAGCAATAGAGGGGAATTTTGTTGGAGACATAGCACATGCTATTCAATCTAAAGCAGAATACAATAATTTTTCAGTAGTGAGGGAATATGTTGGTCATGGAGTAGGATTACAGGTTCATGAAGACCCCCAAATTCCGAATTATGGGAAACCAAAAACGGGGCTAAAATTAGAAAGAGGAATGGTAATTGCTATTGAACCGATGGTTAATCAAGGTGATTATAAAACAGTATCCGACGTTAATGGCTGGACAGTAAAAACTGCTGATGGGAGCTTATCTGCTCATTTTGAACACACTATTGCCATTTATAAAGAAGGTAATGAAATTTTAACTAATTAGAACTAGAAAAATTAAAATTAAAAATAATAAAATTAGAATGTTTCTCTCTTTTTATTTTTGATAATGGAGAAGTATAAGATGGGGAAAGAAAAATATGTTGAAATGAAGGGAAGAGTAATCCAGGCTTTACCGAATGCCACTTTTAAAGTTGAGTTGGAAAATGGTTGTGAAATTTTAGCTCATATCTCGGGGAAAATTAGAATGAATTTTATTCGAATATTGCCTGGTGATAAGGTAAAAGTGGAAATATCTCCCTATGATTTAAGCCGCGGCAGAATTGTATATCGGCTATAGAGTAATTTTAAATACTATACTTAATAATGTATTATAAATACGAATTAAAATAAGTTAAGTTAATAACTAATGATAGAGTTTTTTGGAGAGGAAAGAGATAAAATGAAAGTTAGGTCATCGGTTAAAAAAATGTGTGAAAAATGCAAATTGATTAGAAGACACGGAAGAATATTGGTAATATGCAATAATCCCAAGCATAAGCAAAAACAGGGGAAATAATATAGGGAGGAGTTAACCCTTATGGCTAGAATTAGTGGTGTTGATTTACCAAAGAATAAAAATATTGAATGTGCTTTAACTTATATTTATGGGATAGGCTTTAGCTTATCAGGTAAGATATTAAAAGAGGCTGGGATAGACCCTCAAACCAAAGTTAAAGATTTGAAAGATGATGAAATTAATAAAATAAGAGATATTATTGGTAAAAATTGTAAAGTTGAAGGAGAACTTAGGAGTCAAGTAGCTTCTGATATTAAACGATTAATGGAGATTGGTTCTTATCGTGGATTGAGACATAAAAAGGGTCTACCAGTAAGGGGTCAAAGAACACGTACTAATGCCAGGACAAGAAAAGGTCCCAGAAAGACTGTTGGCGTCAAGAGAAGTAAATAATGATTATTTTTGATAATTTATTAAGAAAAAAGAAGGGGGATAAATGGATTGGTTGCTCAAAGACAAACCAAAAAAATACGTAAGAAAAAAATTAAAAAGAATATATTGAAGGGGATTGTTCATATCCAATCTACCTTTAATAATACCATTGTCAGTATTTCTGATATAGATGGTAATATTATTTCTTGGGCAAGTGCTGGCTCCATTGGTAATAAAGGTAGCAAAAAAAGTACTTCTTTTGCTGCTCAGAAAACAGCAGAAGAGGCTGCTAAAAAAGCAATGGATCAAGGGATGAAAGAAGTCGATGTATATGTAAAAGGACCTGGTTCTGGTAGGGAAACTGCTATACGTGCACTACAAGCTATAGGTTTTAAGATTAACACCATAAGGGATGTTACCCCTATCCCTCATAATGGTTGCAGACCTCCCAAACAACGTAGGGTGTAATAAAATATTTTTTATTATTCAGATGTTTAGATAATTATAAAGAAGTGAGCCTAATATAAAGAAGATATAGAACAGGGATCAAAAAATTATAAAATACTAAAGCTTAATCTTTATTCAGGGGTTCTCAAGGGGAAGGATTCCCCTTGAATATCAGAATTGCCAAGAAATTCTGATAGTATTTAAAAAGACCAAGATAAGGGTTAAAGATAAGATATCAAATAGATAAAGATAAGTAAATATTATAACTTAATATTAATTTATTCAGGGGTTCTCAAGGGGAAGGATTCCCCTTGAATATATGATGTATAATAATTTTATTAAATAAATAAATTACTAAGTAGAGTAAGTTATATATGTAACTCAGGAGGTATTTATGGCCAGATACACAGGTCCTATTTGTCGTTTATGTCGCAGAGAAGGATCTAAATTATTTTTAAAGGGAGAACGTTGTTATACTGATAAATGTTCTTTAGAAAGAAAAACTTCTGAGCCAGGGAAGTCAGCTCAATCTAAAAGGATAAGAAAATTAACTAATTATGGAATTCAGTTAAAAGAAAAGCAGAAGATGAAAGAGATGTATGGTCTATTGGAGAAACAATTCAGTAATCTTTTTAAAGAAGCGGAAAAAAAACATGGTATAACGGGTGATAATCTCATTCAATTATTGGAAAGAAGACTGGATAATGTAATCTTCCGTTTGGGATTTGCCAAATCAAGAGCTCAAGCAAGACAAATTGTAAGACATGCTCATATTTTAGTTAATGGTAAAAAAGTGAATATACCTTCTTATCTGGTAGAAGTAGATGATGTCATAGAAATTAAAGAAAAGAGTCACTCAATCCCTGATTTTAAAGCATTAAAGGAAGGGGAAATAGATATAAATATACCTAGCTGGCTTGAAGTTGATAGGGAAAATTTAAAGGGCAAGGTTGTAAAACTACCTTCTAAAGAAGATCTTGATTTGCCTGTTGATGAAAAATTAGTTGTTGAATATTATTCAAGGTAATTTAAAGAGGCAGTAATATTTTTTGGAAGGAGAGATTATTAGTTGTTAGATATAAATGATATTAAAATAAAAGTGGAAAATTTAACCGATAGTTATGGTAGATTTATTATTGAACCTTTGGATAGAGGATATGGTATTACTTTAGGAAACTCTTTACGAAGAGTATTATTATCTTCCCTACCTGGTGCCAGTGCCACTGCAATAAGATTTGAGGGAATTGTTCATGAATTTTCTACTATACCTGGTGTTAAAGAAGATGTAAATGAAATTATTTTAAATGTAAAAGAAATTGTTTTTAAGATGTATGGAAGCAAATCAGAAACACTTCGTTTAAAAGCAAGTGGTAAAAAAATAGTTAAAGCCGGTGATATTACTCCCAATATCAATATAGAAATACTAAATCCAGAACATAAAATAGCAACATTAAGCAATGAGGGTAAATTAGATATGGAAATATTGGTTGAGGAGGGCGTTGGATATGTTACTACCCCAGAGAATAAGAAAAAGGGTCAAGTAATTAATTTTATAAATATAGATTCTTTTTTTTCACCAGTAGTTAAAGTTTCATATATTGTTGAGAAGGCAAGTTTCGCGCAATTTATGAATTGTGAAAAATTAATTATAGATATTCATACGAATAAAAGTATCCTACCAGATGAAGCCTTGAGTAAATCAGCTAATATATTGATTAAATATCTAAAAGTTTTTAATCAATTTTCTCAAGATGAAGTTAGTTTAGAGGCTGAACTGGTTACCAGCAATGAAAATGAGGGTGCAGAACAAAAAAAAATATTAGAAAAGACTATTGAGGAATTAGATTTATCGGTTAGATCTTATAACTGTTTGAAAAAATCAAATATCAATACCTTTGGTGAAATTATTAATAAGAGTGAAGAGGAAATAATGTCTATTAAAAATTTAGGAAAAAAATCTTTCGAAGAAATTAAAGAAAAGGTAAAAGAATTTGGTTATTATCTAAAGGGTTCTAATTCTAATTAAAAGGAGATGGTCTAATGAGACATAGAGTATTAAAAAGAAAATTAAATGTAGATAGCAGTCATCGAAAGGCCTTATTAACTAATTTAGCCATTTCTATGATTATAAATCGTAAAATAAATACAACTCTTCCAAAAGCGAAAGAGTTACAAAAATATTTAGAGAATATTATAACGATAGCAAAGGAAGATAATTTCCAAGCCAAAAGAAAAGCTTTCCAGATAATTCAAAATAAGCAGGTTTTAAAACTTCTTTTTGAAGAACTTGGTCCTCAATATAAAGAAAGAAACGGTGGTTATACTAGAATAATAAAAGCAGGTTTTCGAAAAGGGGACTCAGCACCTATGGCTATCATTGAGTTTGTGAAATAAGTATTTTTAATATAATTTTATTAAGGTTAAATTGTTAAGATATAATAACTAGCTAGACAAGGAGGATCTTCCCCCTTGATAACCCCTTAATTAACCTCAAGCTTTAATATATTATCTCTAATATATTATCTTTGTATTTTTAATGAATATTGAAATTTCTTTGAAATTACGATACAAAAATATATACTAACATTTAACCTTTTTATTTTTATGGGGCTACCTAATCCTGCTATCAAAAAAGGAATTAATACCTTGATAAAATTTAGTAATGTCACTCATTTTTATAATGATGGTCAAGAAAATAAAATAACTTCTTTGTCAGAAATAAATTTTGAAATTCAAAAGGGAGATTTTATTGCTATTATTGGTGCCAATGGTTCAGGGAAATCAACATTAGCTAAGCATATCAATGGGTTATTGTTACCATCTCAAGGAGATGTTTTTGTTGAAAATTATAATACTAAAGATCCAGAAAATATTTGGGAAATTAGAAAAAAGATTGGGATGGTATTTCAAAATCCTGATAATCAATTAGTTGCTACCACTGTGGAGGACGATATTGCTTTTGGCTTAGAAAATATAGGAATGGAAGAAGAGGAAATGAAAGAAAGAGTTGATTGGGCCCTAAATATAGTTGATTTAAATGAGCTACGTAATAGTGAACCACATTTACTTTCTGGTGGACAAAAACAAAAAGTGGTAATTGCCGGTGCCCTGGCCATGCATACTTCCTATTTAGTTTTAGATGAACCAACTTCTATGCTTGATCCCAAAGGGAGAAAAGAAGTCTTAGAAATAACTAAGAGATTGAATCAAGAAGAAAAGATAACCATTATTTACATTACTCAATTTATGTCAGAGGCAGCTGAATTTAATAAAATTATATTACTGGATAAAGGCAAAATAATACTTAGTGATTATCCAAAGGCAATTTTTAAAAAAGTGGATCTATTGATAAAGCTGAGCCTGGAAATACCGCAAATTACTAAATTAGCCAGACAACTTTCTGAAAATGGCCTTAATATTCCTACCAATATTTTAAAGGAAGAAGAAATGATGGAATATCTATGTTTATACATTTAAAAAATGTTTTCTATACTTATAATTTGCATATGCCCTTTCAAACAGAGGCCTTAAAATCAATCAATATTATGATCGAAAAGGGTGAATTTATTGGTATTATTGGTCATACCGGTTGTGGGAAAACAACATTACTGCAATTGATCGATGGTTTACTAGAACCAACAGAAGGTCAAATATTAATAGATGGCATTGACATACATAAAGATAGAAGTAAATTAAAAGAGGTCAGGAAAAGAATAGGATTAGCTTTTCAGTATCCTGAAAATCAATTTTTTGAAGAGACTATTTACAAAGAGATTGCTTTTGGTCCTAAAAATTTAGGCATATCTGATGATAAAATAAAAGATATGGTAAAAAACGCCTTAGCAATGGTTGGTATGGATTATTATCTCTATAAAGATAGGTCTCCTTTTAGCCTTAGTGGAGGAGAAATGCGGAGAGTTGCCATTGCTAGTATTCTGGCAATTGACCCTGAGGTAATTATTTTAGATGAACCCACTGCTAGTTTAGATGCCCAAAGTCGTGATAAATTATTGGCATTGATTAAAAATCTATACCAAAGATATAACAGAACCATTATCCTGGTGTCTCATAATATGGAAATTATAGCGGAATTAACAAGAAGGCTTATTGTAATGGAAAATGGAAGAATTATGATGGATGATACTCCCAGGAAAATATTTCAAGAATCTATTGAAAAGTTAGAAAGCATAGGTTTATCCTTGCCTCCAGTAACTAATCTTATGTATAAATTAAAAAAAATTGGGAAACCAGTCAACTCGGGAATATTAACAGTAGAAGAAGCTAAAGAAGAGATTTTAAAAATGGTAAAGAAAAAATAGAAAAAATGAAATTTTCGAGAAATATTACTATTGGTCAATATATTTATCAAAATTCACTAATTCATAAATTAGACCCCAGGGTAAAAATACTCACCACAATATTGGTAATTATTTCACTATTTTTAATAAAATCATGGTTTGGATTTTCTATAATTGCTCTATATCTTTTTATTAATATCTTTCTATCCAAAGTTCACCCCAAATTTGTCTTAAAGGGAATTAAACCACTTATAATTATCATAATTATAACTTTAATCATTCATTTTTTTACTACACCAGGTGAAGTAATTTATCATATTTGGATTTTAAATATTACCAAAGAAGGAATTCAAAGAGGCCTTTTTATAGCTGTTAGATTGTTTCTTTTGATTGTAGCGACCTCCTGGCTCACTTTAACCACCTCTCCCATAGCTCTTACTGATGGGATAGAAAGATTGTTATCCGTGTTAAAGTTTATCAAAGTACCAGCTCATGAAATTGCTATGATGATGACTATAGCACTTCGCTTTATTCCCACCTTAATGGAGGAAACCGAAAAAATAATTAAAGCCCAAATGGCGCGAGGAGCTGATTTTGAAAGTGGTAATTTGATAAAACGTATTCAAAATTTTTTACCTATTATTATTCCCCTCTTTATTAATGCTTTCCATAGAGCTGATGAACTTGCTATAGCTATGGAAGCAAGGTGTTATCGTGGTGGAGAGGGGAGAACACATTATCGTAAACTAATGATTAGCATTGCTGATCAGATTTTTTTTATTACTACTCTTTTTGTTATTTTAATTGCCTATTTGGTGGTTCTTTAAAGGAAAGATATAATGGAATTACAAAATATTAGACTAACCATTTGCTATGATGGGACAGATTATTCAGGATGGCAAAGGCAAAAAGATAAGAAGACCATTCAGGGTATCATTGAGAAGGCCATAAGAAAAGTTACCGGTGAGACTGATTTGAAATTGTACGGTTCTGGGCGAACAGACGCCGGTGTTCATGCTCTGGGTCAGGTTGCTAATTTTAAGACTAAGTCAGCTATTCCAATTGATAGATGGCCAATTATCTTGAATAATTTACTACCTCAAGACATTAGAATTAAATTTGCCAAAAAAGTAGATAATGATTTTCATGCTCGTTATGATGCTAAGAGTAAAATATATAAATATTATATAATGAATAAGCTTACTAAGTCACAAATATTTAATGCCAATGATATTTTTTTAAGTAGATATTGTTATTATGTAAATGATAGTTTAGATATTGAAAAGATGAAAAAAACTAGTGAATACCTTATAGGGAATCATGATTTTAGGGCCTTGAGCTGTTTTAATGAAAAAAAGAATAAATTACCTAAAGATAGAGTAAGAAATATCAAAAATATTACTATTGTGAAAAAAGGCAAATTAGTTTCTTTTACCATTGAAGCAGATGCTTTTTTATATAAGATGGCAAGAATAATAGTGGGTACACTAATAGATTTTTCTAGAAATAAAAGAGAACCAGAAGAAATAAGAGAAATTCTAAAAAATAGAGATAGTCAGAAATCTGGGAAGGTAGTTCCCGCCAGTGGATTATATTTAGTTAAGGTAAAGTATAAATAAATATTTTTTATGGTTAGGTAAAAATTTCAAAATAGGATTGAGCATTATTATTACTTTCGAATTTCCTTGACATTAATTATTAAATATATTAAAATTTCTATGTTATTTGACAGTACATTTTTATAGTAATGACTTTTCAAGCAAATTAGATATTCTTAAAAATATCAAAAATAGATATAGAGGATAAGATACTAAACATAATAGTAAAGTGAATAATCAATATTGAATTTAATATTAATTCGAGGGTTCTCAAGGGGAAAGATTTCCCTTAATATCTTAACCAGCAGCGTATGGAGGTAAAATTGGACGAAAATAGAGAAAATAAGAAAAATATTGACCGAAATTGGTATTTAATTGATGCTGAGGGAAAAATATTAGGAAGAATGGCGACAGAGATAGCTACTATTTTGCGCGGCAAAAATAGAGCTAATTTTGACAAATCCCAGGATTTAGGTAATTATATAATTGTAATTAATGCTGAAAAAATTAAATTAACAGGGGAAAAAGAAAAGCAAAAATTATATCGATATCATACTGGATACCCTGGCTCTTTAAAAGAGATTACCTATAAAGAAATGATTCAAAAAAAGCCTGAGTTAGTCATTGAAAATGCAGTTAGAGGGATGCTTCCTAAAAATAAGCTTAGTCGTTCTTTAATAAAAAGACTAAAAGTTTATAGAGGTAGTCAGCATCCTCATAGTGCACAAAAAATAGAAATACTGGATTAAAAAAGGAGGTACTCTACTTGTCGGTAAGTCATTTTTATGGAACTGGAAGAAGAAAAACTGCAGTTGCCAAAGTTTGGATAGCACCTGGGAAAGGGAATATCATTATTAATAATAGACCTTATAAAGAATATTTTACCAATCAAGTAAATATTATAGAAGTTGAAGAGCCATTAAGAGTAGGGCAGAAATTTGACGAATTGGATGTTAATGTCCAGGTATCAGGAGGAGGAGCAACTGGACAGTCTGGTGCGATAAAGCATGGTATTGCCAGGGCTTTAGTAGAATATGAACATTCTTTAAGAACCATTTTAAAAAAAGAGAAAATGCTTAAACGCGATGCTAGAATGAAAGAAAGAAAAAAATATGGTCAGAGAGGCGCACGAGCACGCTATCAATTCTCCAAGCGTTAAATTGTATTTCTTTTTTACATGTTTATTTGATTATTTTATAGTATCGGAATTTCAAAAAAATTCTGATACTATAAAATACTCTTTTTAGATAAGATAAGAAATAATATATTTTATATTTTTACACCATCTCTCTAATCCTCTCCCTTAGAAGGGGGAGGTAAGGTGAGGGTGAATACGGTATATCGTATTACGTATAACGTANNTGCCTATTACTTATTACTGGTTACTTATTATTGAATTGGCTCCTCGCAATGACAAAAATCGTATACCGTATTACGTATATCGTATACCGAATTTATGTTGTATCTATGGTCTATTGAAACTGAATCCAGCTATGCTCATCATCATATTCCTCTCCCTTAGAAGGGAGAGGTAAGGTGAGGGGTAGATATGGTATATCGTATTACGTATAACGTATATCGTTTAAATACAGTTGCTAGTCGGAAGTTCTTTCAGGGGTTCTCAAGGGGAAGAATTCCCCCTGAATATTTTGTTTGATAAAACAAGATAGCATTTTCTTGAATTGTATTTTCTTGGAGGGGTTTCAGGGGATACCTCCCCTGAATATCTTGTTTGATAAAACAAGATAGCATTTCTTTATTAAGGTATTTTCTTGGAGGGGTTTCAGGGGATACCTCCCCTGAATATCTTGTGATAAAATAGCCACATCATTAAAAAATTTTGTTAAAATAGAAATGATGATGGCTTTTTTATTTAATATTATAGAAAGAGTTTTATCTCAATGCCACAAAATATTTCTCTTTTAGATATTTTAGATATTATTATTATTGCCTTTATTTTATATAATATATTATTATTAATTAAAGATACTCCTGCTGCTCAAATAATAAAAGGATTTCTATTACTTTTTATCTTCTCTTTTATTTCTAGTTGGATAGGCCTTAGGACTATTAATTGGTTGATAAAAGGATTAATGGCTATGTTGGTTGTCGCTATTCCCATTATATTTCAACCAGAACTTCGGCGTCTATTGCTAAAAATGGGGAAAGGTAGTTTTTTAGTAAACTTTCCTTTATTTCCACATGAGGAAGAAATCAGGAAGTGGGAAGAACTCATTAATGGTATTGTTATGGTGGTACCCATGTTATCGGCTGAAAAAATCGGTGCTTTAATAGTACTGGAGAGAGATGTTGGTCTAAATGATATTTTGGAAACGGGAATTATTTTAAATAGTGAATTTTCTTCTGAATTACTCTATTCTATTTTTTTACCCAATTCTCCTTTACATGATGGTGCCGTTATTATAAGAAAAAATAAAATAGCTGGTGCCAATTGTATTTTACCTTTAACTAAAAGAACTGATATAAAAAAATCATTAGGTACCCGTCATAGAGCGGCTATAGGATTAAGTGAAGTTTCTGATGCTTTAGTAATTGTCATTTCAGAAGAAAGAGGTACCATTTCAGTTGCCATTGATGGTAGATTGACCAGGCCTCTCAAACCAGAATTGCTCAAAAAATTTTTACAAAATTTATATCGTCCCAAAACATTAAAAATTTTTAATGTCTCTAAGAAGGGTAATAAGAAATAAATAATGAATAGATTAAAAAACTTGCTACTTAATAATTTTGATATTAAAATATTAGCTTTGGTGATGGCTATAATATTGTGGTTTTACGTATCTAGTGAATATCGTTCTTTTGTAGAAAGATATTATGAAATTGAAGTAGAACCCATAAATTTAAATGATAATCTGTCCATTAAAGAAATTAGAGAAAAGGTTAGTGTGGGCATTAAAGGACCCCAAAACATTATTGAAAATATTACTCCCTCAAAGATAACTGGTACAGTTGATTTACAGAATATAAAAGAAGCTGGTGACTATCTAATAGAAGTTAAGGTAATTGCCCCGAGAAATACAGAAATAATAAAAATTATTCCTGAAGAAGTGCGAGTTATAGTTGAGGAAATTGTAAGTCATGAGTACTCAGTAGAATATAATCTAATTGGCTTGCCTGAAAAAGGCTATTCTTTAACAGACGAGCCAGAAATTGTACCTAAAGAAGTTTTAGTTATTGCGCCAACTTCAATTCACGAAATGATAGCTCAGGTAAGAGTCGATATAGATATTTCATCAATTAATAAAGACCTGGATAAAGAAGAAAAAGTGATTGTTTATGGTAAAGATAATACTGTGCTTAATAATTTGGAAGTTCGCCCAGAAACTGTTTTAGTGTCAATTCAAGTAAGAGAAGGATACCCAGAAAAGGTCTTACCAATAAAACCACGAATTATTGGAAAACCAGCGCCAGGATTTTATGTTTCAAAGATAGAGGCCAATCCAAGTTCTATTAAAGTTTATGGTGATTATTTAAAAATTGTAAATTTAGATTTTCTAGAAACTATACCTATTGATGTTAATGGGATTTCCAAAACACTTACCGTTAAGGTGCCACCAATTATAGAAGAAGGAATAATTTTCGCTGAAGATCAAGAGACTTTGATTGAAGTGCAGATTCAAGTAGCAGAAAGAGATGAAGAAAAAATATTTCAAAATATAAAAATCGAGCCCAGAGAAGCATCACCATTTATAGAGATTCAGTTAATTCCTGATACAGTTGATATAAAAGTGATGGGTAAATATAATAATATGGTAAATTTAAAGATTGAAAATATTAAAGTTTTTGTAAATTTATCTGATATGGAGCAAGAAACTGCTAAAGTTGAAGTTGAATTACCCCCTGGAGTTGAGTTAGTTCAGGTTATACCAGAAGTGGTAACCATTTCTGTTAAAAGATAAAAAGATAGAAACAGTAATTATTATATTTGGCACAATTAAAATAAAAATATTGTGAACTATAACATTTTTTAAGAAAATGATTTATGATGACTAAATTATTCGGAACAGATGGTATTAGAGGATTAGCCAATCAATATCCTATGAACGCTGAAGTCGCTTTCCAGCTTGGTAGAGCAATAGGTTATTATATTAGGCATAAAAAAAATAAAAATGTCTTGATTGCTAAAGATACCAGAATTTCAGGAGATATGTTAGGAGCTGCTCTTACCGCTGGTCTTTGTTCAACTGGTTGTAATGTTTTAGAAGCCGGTATAATTACTACGCCTGCAGTTGGTTATTTAACGAAATATTATCAAGCTATTATGGGAGTAGTCATTTCTGCTTCTCATAATCCTTATTATGATAATGGTATAAAATTATTTCAAGGTAATGGTTTTAAGTTAGACCACCAAGAAGAACAGAAAATTGAAAAGATTCTTTTACAGGAAAAATATAAAAAAATCAATATAACAGGTAAAAATATTGGGAAGGTAATAAGACTAAAAGAGGCAAATGAAATTTATCTTCAGTATATTATTAATTCCATTCCTCCAGAATTCCAGAAACCAGAATATAAAATCGTTATAGATTGCGCCAATGGCTCATCAAGTTATATTGTCTCAGAGTTATTTACTAAGCAAAATATTGATTTTAAAATTATCAATAATTCCCCTAATGGTATTAATATAAATCAAAAATGTGGTTCAACTTGTATCAAGAACCTTCAAAAGGAGGTATTAAAAGAACATGCAGATTTGGGATTTGCCTTTGATGGAGACGCTGATAGGGTATTAGCAGTAGATGAGAAAGGACAACTAATTGATGGTGACCAAATTATGTTTATTTACGCCAATGCCTTTATTAAAGAGGGAAGGTTAGGAAATAATATAATTGTTACTACTCACATGAGTAATTTAGGATTTGATGAAACAATAAGAGAATTAGGTGGTAAAGTAATTAGAACAGATATCGGAGATAAATATGTCTTAAAAAAGATGATAGCTGTGGAAGCCTTATTAGGAGGAGAGCAATCTGGTCATATAATATTTTTATTATATGGGCCAAATGGCGATGGACTATTAACTTCCTTTCAATTCCTGGATGCTTTAAGTAGAAGTGAGGATAGAATATCGACTCAAGCCTCCCGAATGAAGAAATATTATCAAAGGTTACTCAATTATAAGATTATTAATAAAAATTATTTCTTGCAAAGTCAATATTTTGAAAAGATGAGAAAAGAAATTGAAGATAAACTTAAGAATAATGGGCGTACTCTAATAAGATTTTCTGGTACGGAAAATAAACTGAGAATTTTGCTGGAAAGTAAAGAGAAAAGGGTTATGGCCGATTGTCAAAAAATAATAGATGAATTTATGGCCACTTTAAAATCCTCTGGAGTTTAATTTTAAAAGCAAAAAAATAATGTAAAAAATAATGGATAAGAAAAGCTCTATTATTTTCTGGTAATATAAGCTATAAAATAATAATAAAAAAATATGCTATAATAGTTATTAGAAAAATATAAGCTAAATGAACAAATGCCAAAATAAAAAGAGGTGATGTTTATAGGATAAAATAGAAAATTAAATATTAGCGCCTGGACTTAATTATTTAACTAGCAATACATCACCGGAAATTTAGAATTACCAATAATTAAGTTGACGAGGGAGGAGAATATCGAAATTTCGGCGGATACTCCTAGGTAAGCCAACCTTTAGATAATTACAAAACTTACCAGTAATGGTAAGGACAAAAGATTATCAGGCTCGTATTATTGATCCTTAAATAATAATAGGTTCTCAGCTATAATATTTTAATTAAAAATCCTCATTAAAATTCAGGGAATATTAATAATTCTTTTCAGAATTTAGGCAATCGATAATAATGGATTAATAATGAGGATTTTTCTATTTATAGAAGTTAATAGAAAGGAAATAATAATGTGTGGAATAATTGGCTATATTGGAGATAAAAATGTATTGCCTATTTTAATGCAAGGCTTAAGAAAATTAGAGTATAGAGGATATGACTCTGCTGGTATAGCAGTTTTGGATAAAAACAATAGTATAAAGATAGAAAAATGCAAAGGTAAAATAAAAAATTTAGAAGAACTTTTAAAAAAAACTAACATTTATGGTACTATAGGTTTAGGGCATACTCGCTGGGCTACCCATGGCAGCCCTAATGATATTAATGCTCATCCTCATTGTTCTAAAAATAGTGAGATTGTAGTAGTACATAATGGTATTATTGAAAATTATTTAACTATCAAAGATATCTTGCTTTCCCGTGGTTACCAATTCTTATCAGATACCGATACTGAAGTTTTACCACATCTTATCCAAGATAATTACCAGGGTGACCTTACCGAAGCAGTAAGAAAGTCATTAAAAAAAGTAAAAGGTTCTTATGCCCTAGGGGTAATTTCTACCAAAGAGCCGGATAAGATTGTTGCTTCTAAAAGTGGTAGCCCTTTAGTCATTGGTATAGGCGAAAGAGAAATGTTCATTGCCTCAGATATACCAGCACTACTTAATTATACCAGAAGAGTTATTTTCTTGGATGAGAATGAGATAGCTACTATTGATAAAAATGGTGCTCATATAATAAATTTAGAGGGGGAAGAAATTAAAAAAGAGATAACGTATATAGATTGGGATGCAGAAATGGCTGAAAAAAGTGGATATAAACATTACATGTTAAAAGAAATATATCAACAACCATCAGTTATAAGGGGAAATTTGGAAAAATATATTAGTGGTGGTAAAGTAAATCTTTCCGATGTACAATTGCCTCTAAAAGAAATAAATTCATTAGAAAAAATTCATATTATTGCCTGCGGTACCGCATCATATGCAGCTTTAGTAGGTAAATACATTATTGAAAGTTTAGCTGCTATTCCAGTAGAAGTTGATTATGCCTCAGAATTTAGATACAAAACTAAGTTGTTAGACAAAAAAACACTAGCCATTGTAATTTCTCAGTCGGGTGAGACAGCCGATACTATAGCTGCTCTGCATTCTTGTCAGGGCATAGTTTGCTCTACATTAGCTATTGTTAATGTTAGAGGAAGTACCATTAGTAGAGAGGCAGATGATATTATGTACATTAATGCTGGACCTGAAATTGGTGTTGCATCAACAAAGGCTTTTATGGGTCAATTAATCTCACTTTATCTATTGGCAATATTTCTGGGAAAAACAAAAAATACGCTATCCGAATGGGATGAAAAAGAAATTATAACAGAAATCTCAAGAATACCTCAGAAAATTGAGACTATCCTGAATCAGGACGATAAAATAAAATCGATTGCCTACCAATTTTCAAAATATCAGCATTTTCTTTACTTGGGTAGAGATGTTAATTTTCCAATTGCCTTAGAAGGAGCCTTGAAATTAAAAGAGATTTCCTATATCCATGCCGAAGCTTATCCTGCTGGTGAAATGAAACACGGTCCCATAGCCTTGCTTGATGAAAATTTTCCCGTTGTTGCTTTGGTCTTAAGAGATAAAGTTTATGATAAAATGATAAATAATATTAAAGAAGTTACTACTCGAGAGGCAAAAGTTATTGCCCTGGCCACTGAAGGAGATGATCAAATTACTAAAATAGTAAATGAAGTAATTTATGTTCCGGAAATAAATATGCCAATATTGTATCCTCTTTTATCAGTGGTGCCACTTCAGTTATTTGCTTATCATATTGCCAATATTTTAGGAAGAGATGTAGATAAACCAAGAAATTTAGCAAAAAGTGTTACCGTAGAATAAATAAAAAAATAAATATTGGGGTTATTAATTAAAAATGATTATAGGTATAGGTGTAGATTTGGTGGATATTGCTAGAATAAGAGCAATTATTAGCAAATGGGATGTCCATTTTTTGCACAAAATATATACCTCACCAGAAATAAAATATTGTGAAAGCAAAAATGAAAATCGTTTTCAATCTTATGCCGGATTATTTGCCGCTAAAGAAGCTTTTTCCAAAGCCTTGGGAACAGGTTTTCGTAACCTTAAGTGGAGAGAAATAGAAATTAAAGAAGATAATTTAGGTAAACCAATTATTTATCTGACCGGAAAGGCCAGTGAAATAGCTAGTAAAAGAAGTATAACGAAAATAAATTTGAGTATTTCACATACCAAGCAATTGGCTATTGCTCAGGTTATTATTGAAAATTAGTAAATTATTTTTGACATTACTTTTCTATAATAAAGGAGAGGAAGATGAGAGAATTGTTGGGTTCAGCGTGGTTGGAAATAAATCTGGATGCAGTAAAGTTTAATATGCAAAGTATCAAGAGTTGGATTGGGGAAAAAATCCAGATTATGGGGGTGGTAAAAGGAAATGGGTATGGTCATGATGCGGTGGAAATAGCAAATATAATCTTAGAATATGGTACTACTCAGCTTGCGGTAGCTCGTATTGAAGAAGCAATTGTGTTAAGGAAGAATAACATTAAAGCCCCCATATTAGTGTTGGGAGTTGCACTTGATGAACAATTTAAATGTTATTTAGATTACCAAATTATGCCTACCATAAGTGATTTAAAAAGTGCTTATAAATTTAATGAAATTGCCTCCGGTATTAGCCAAAAAATAAAAGTACATCTAAAAATTGAAACGGGGATGGGCCGATTAGGATTTAAAGCATCAGAAATTATGAAAGTTATAACAGAATTAAAAAAATTATCGAATATAGAAATAGAAGGGATTTATACCCATTTTTCCACCGCTGATGAAAAAGATAAAGAATATACCCTTTATCAATTTCATCTTTTTAAGGAGGTAATGAATCAAGTAAAAAAGAGTCATTTAAAGATCCCCTATTATCATACCGCTAATAGTGGTGCTATTCTTGATTTACCTGAAACGTGGTTAGATATGGTTCGACCTGGTTGTCTTATCTATGGCTTATACCCCTCTGGTGAGGTAAACAGATCTATAAATTTACTTCCAGCCTTGTCCTTTAAAAGTCGTATTTCTTTTCTTAAAAGAGTTGCAGCAGATTCTTTTATTGGTTATGGAAGAACCTATAAAACCAAAAAAGAAACAGTGGTAGCTACTCTGCCAGTAGGATATGCAGATGGCTATTCGAGACTACTTTCTAATTCTGGCCAGGTATTACTTAAAGGAGAAATAGCTCCAGTGGTGGGAAGGGTATGTATGGACCAAATGATGATAGATATTAGTAATATTACTGATGCTTCGGTTGGTGATGAAGTTGTTCTCTGGGGAGAACAAATGGGAAAATATATTACTGTTGAAGATATCGCTAAAAAACTAAATACTATTGTTGATGAAGTTGTTCATCTAACTGATAAAGCCAGGGTAGCAAAGTTATTCATTAAAGAAGGAAAACCGTGGAAAATTAAAAACATTTTAGGTGAATATAGCTTTGAGGAGATAAGATAGAGATTTTAATGTTATCTAAAAAAAATAAATGCTACAGATATATTTATATTAGTTATAGTCCAACAGAAACAATTAGTTTGGGTGAAAGTTTAGGTAATTTACTCAAAGAAGGGGATTTAGTGGCCTTAAATGGGGAACTTGGTACTGGGAAAACCTGTTTAATTAAGGGTATAGCTAAAGGCTTAAAAAGCCCAGATACCGTTTTAAGCCCTTCTTTTTCTATTATCAATGAATATAGAGGAGTAAAGCCTATTTATCATTTCGATTTGTATAGACTAAATAAACCTGAAGAACTGGAGGGGCTTGGTTACGAAGAATATTTTTATGGAGAAGGAATCACTTTAATAGAATGGGCTAACAAGATAAAATGTTTCCTTCCAGAAGAATTATTGTTAGTAAATATTACTATGGATTGTGCTAACTATTTTACTAGGAAGATTATCTTTGAGCCAATAGGAGATAGATATCTAAAAATAATAGAGGAATTAAAAACTGTTGAAAATATTGGGGATTGATACTGCAACTGAGATATTAAATTTAGCCATTATCAATAATGGGAAATTGGTGGTCGATTATAAAGTTCAAAAAGAAGGGAAAACTCATTCGGCAATTATTTTACCCACTTTAAAATGTATTCTAAATTTAACAGGGATAGAACTAAAGAATTTAGATGGCATTGCAGTATCAATTGGTCCTGGTTCTTTTACTGGATTAAGAATCGGATTAGCTACTGCGAAAGGCTTAGCTTTTTCCTTATCCCTTCCTATTGTTGGTATAAATAGTTTAGATTGTTGTGCATTAACTCGCAGAGTTCTTCCTGGCATTCTATGTCCGATGATAAAAGCTCGAGGCGAAGAATATTATTTTGCTCTTTATGGTAATAATAAAAATTCTGGTAATTTAGATATATTAAGAACATACCAATGCCAAAAATGGTTGAAGATTAAAGAAGAACTATTAAAGTTTAAGGAAACTATTTATGTCTTTGGTCCTGGAGTAGAGGATATCATAAAAAATGAAAAAAATAGCCATTCTTGTGGCGTAGATAATATTTATTTTATTAGCGAAGAAAAAAACTATGCTAATGCTCTCACTATTGCCTTAATGGGAGAAAAGAAGATTTTAGAAAACCAATCTGATGATATTTCCAATCTAATACCTTTTTATATAAATAAATCAGCAGCTGAAAGACCATGAAAGAAACTATTATTTTAGGTATCGAGACTTCTTGTGATGAAACATCGGTAGCTCTAGTTAAGAAAGGGAAACAGATACTTTCTAATATTATTGCCTCACAAATGGATATCCACCAGCAATATGGTGGTATTGTACCAGAAATTGCCTCCCGGAAGCATATGGAATTTATTCTTATAACCTGTCAGGAGGCACTTCAAAAAGCTGAGGTAACATTAAAAGATATTGATGGAGTTGCTGTTTGCTATGGGCCTGGTTTAAAAGGGTCATTGTTAGTTGGTTTATCATTTGGTAAAGCTGTTGCCTTTGCTTTAGATAAACCCTTGATTGGTATAAATCATATCGAAGGCCATATTTACGCCAATTTTTTAAATAATCAAAAAATACAAACTCCTTTTATCTCCCTAATTATATCTGGAGGTCATACCTCTTTAATCTTAGTCAAAGAAATTGGTCAATACCAACTAATTGGGAAAACAAGAGATGATGCTGCTGGTGAGATTCTAGATAAAGTGGCTAAACATTTAGGTTTAGGCTATCCTGGGGGTCCAATTATTGAAGAATTGGCAAAAACAGGGAAAGGTGATGCCATACATTTTCCGCGCCCTTTGTTAAATAGCAATGATTTTGATTTTAGTTTTAGTGGACTAAAAACTGCTGTCTTATATTTTTTAGGTGAGAAGAAAGAAAGAAATGAATTAATTAATATTAATGATCTGTGTGCTTCTTTACAGCAGGCAATTATTGATACTATTAAAAATAAAACTTTATCTTGTGCCATAAAATATAATATATCAAATATAGTGTTAGGCGGAGGTGTCGCTGCTAATGCCAGTTTAAGAAGAGCTTTGAGGGAAGCTGCCCGAAAAGTAGGAATTTCAGTTTATTATCCCCCCAAAGAGTTGTGTACTGATAATGCTGCTATGATTGCCTGTGCTGGTTATTATAAATTTAAAAGAGGAATTACTGACTCTTTTGATTTAGAAGTTTTTACAGAATAATATAAGATAATAAAGATGAATATAATGGGAATAATCAAGCAATATTACTTGATAATGGTTATAAATGATTAAATATCATCAAAAATGGCTTAAAATAGTATTTGCAAAAAATTAGTGCATTATATAATATAGTGAAAGATTTTAGCACTCTCATAGTGAGAGTGCTAAATCATTTAAAATATCTTTAAAATATAAAATAAAAAAATTTTTAAGGAGGAATAGATATGGATGTAACAAAAATTAAACCCTTAGCTGATCGTATCCTAGTAAAACCAGTTGAGGAAGAAGAAAAAACAAAGGGTGGTATTGTCTTACCAGATACGGTATCAAAAGAGAAACCTCAGGTAGGAGAAGTGCTGGCAGTTGGACCTGGCAGAACAAATGATGATGGAAAAACATTTCCCATGCAGTTTAAAAAAGGTGATAAAGTTATATATGCTAAGTATTCTGGTACTGATATAAAAGGTGATGATGACGAAGATTATCTTATTTTAAGCGAAAAAGATATACTTGCTATTTTAGAATAGAAATAAATTTTTATCATAAATATATAAGTGTCAACTATTAATTAATTAAGGAGGATGAAATAATATGGCAAAACAGTTTTTATTTGACGAAGAAGCGAGAAATGCTCTAAAGAAAGGCGCTGATACGTTAGCAGAAAGTGTTAAGATTACCTTAGGGCCAAAAGGTCGAAATGTAGTATTAGAAAAGAAATATGGTTCACCCACCATTACTAATGATGGAGTAACAATTGCTCGCGAAATTGAAGTAGAAGATCCCTTTGAAAATATGGGAGCTCAGTTTGTAAAAGAGGTCGCTACCAAAACAAATGATATAGCAGGTGATGGAACAACTACTGCGACAGTATTAGCTCAAAAAATATTACATGAAGGATTAAAAAATGTTGCTGCTGGGGCAAATCCTATGATGTTAAGAAGGGGAATACAAAAAGCAGTTGATAAAGCCGTGGAAGAAATAAAAAAATTAAGCATAGAAATTAAAGACAAAGAATCTATTGCCAATGTTGCTACAATTTCAGCTGCTGACCGAGAAATTGGTAATATTATTGCTGATGCCATGGAGAAGGTAGGGAAAGATGGAGTTATCACTGTGGAAGAGTCTAAAACTATGGGCACTACACTGGATGTGGTGGAAGGAATGCAATTTGATAAAGGTTATATTTCTCCCTACATGGTAACTGATGCTGAGCGGATGGAAGCCTTGTTAGATGACCCACTGATTTTAATTACTGATGCTAAAATAAGTAATATGAAGGGTTTACTTCCCATTTTAGAGAAAGTTGCCCAGATGGGTAAAGCTCTATTCATTATTGCTGAAGATGTGGAAGGAGAAGCCCTGGCTACCTTAGTAGTTAATAAAATTAGAGGTACCTTAAATTGTGTTGCCGTTAAAGCTCCCGGTTTCGGGGATAGAAGAAAAGAAATGTTAGCTGACATTGCTGTCGTAACTGGTGGCCAGGTTATTTCAGAAGAGGTTGGCTTAAAATTAGAGAATGCTGATATCTCCATGTTAGGCACTGCCCATCAGGTTAAAGTAAATAAGGAAGAGACCATTATTGTGGGCGGCAAAGGCGATGTAAAAGAAATAAAGAAGAGAGAAGCCCAAATCAGAGCCCAGATTGAAGAAACAACCTCTGATTATGATAAAGAAAAATTACAGGAAAGATTGGGTAAACTGGTTGGTGGCGTTGCGGTAATTAATGTTGGTGCTGCTACGGAAACTGAATTAAAAGAGAAAAAGCATCGGGTAGAAGATGCCCTTTCTGCTACAAAAGCAGCAGTAGAAGAAGGTATTGTCGCTGGTGGCGGTACCGTATTACTAAATATTATACCAGCTTTAGAAAATTATAAATTGGAAGGCGATGAACAGATAGGGTTAAAAATCATACTGAAAGCATTAGAAGAACCTACTAAACAAATTGTTAAAAATGCTGGCTATGAAGGTTCTGTTATTGTAGAGCAATTAAAGGGCAAAGAAAAAGGGATAGGATTTGATGCTCAAGAAGGTGAATTTACTGATATGGTTAAGAGGGGTATTGTCGATCCTACCAAAGTAACTCGTTCTGCTCTACAAAATGCGGCTAGTATTGCCGGTATGGTATTAACTACAGAATGTTTGGTTGCAGATAAACCGGAAGAGAAGAAAGCACAACCCATGCCAGGTGGAGGCGGTATGCCCGGTGGCGAAATGGGGATGTATTAATTAGATAAGAAAAGTATTGTTAATTAATTACCTAAGAGGATAGCTAAGATTAAAAAAGCCCTCTTTCTTTAAATAGAAAGGGGGCTTGCCTTTTAAAAAAGATGGTTAAAATTAAATCAAAGTTAAAATTATTGATACAACTCATTTATAGGATAGTATTGATAACCAAATGCCTCAGCTACTGGTCTATAAGTTATCTTACCATTTATAACGTTGAGACCCTTAGCAATAGCCGAATTACTAATAAGTGCTTTTTGATAACCTTTGTTGGCAATTTCCAGAGCATAGGGTAAAGTGGCATTAGTTAAGGCAAAAGTTGAGGTTCTGGCAAAGGCACCTGGCATGTTGGTTACACAATAGTGTAAAACATCATGCATCAGATAGGTTGGATTGCTATGAGAAGTAGGCTTACTGGTCTCGATACATCCTCCCTGATCAATAGCGACATCAACTATAACTGAATGCCTGGGCATCATCTTAACCATCTCTTCGCTAACCACTTTAGGTGCTGGAGCCCCTGGTATCAAAGCGGCACCGACTAAGGCATCAGTATCTTTAAGTTCTTCTTCAATATTGAATTGATTGGAAGCCAGAAGAATTACATTTTTAGGCATTATATCATCTAAATATTTGAGACGATTTAAATTTATATCTAAAATAGTAACATTAGCTCCAATACCGGCTGCTACTTTGGCAGCATTAGTACCTACCGTTCCACCACCAATCACTACAACCTTGGCTGGTTTCACCCCAGGTACTCCACCTAATAAAACACCTCGTCCACCATAAGGAAGAGCCAGATAATAGGCTACTAGGTGACCAGCCATTTTACCAGCCACCTCACTCATCGGTGCTAAAAGTGGAAGAGCCCCGTCTTCTGTCTCCACCGTTTCATAAGCAATACAGATACAATTTCTTTCTATCATGGCTTGTGTTAGTTCACGAGAAGCAGCAAAGTGAAAATAGGTGAAAATGATCTGTTCCTCTCTAATTAATATATATTCAGGAGGCATTGGTTCTTTTACTTTCATAATCATATCAGCTTCCTGAAAAATTTCTTCAGGCTCTTTTCTAAGTGAAGCACCAGCAGAACTATATTCTTGGTCTATTATTCCACTACCCAAGCCAGCTGATTTTTGAACTAAAACCTGATGACCAGCTTTTATAAAGGCCTTGACTCCAGCTGGGGTAATAGCTACTCGATTCTCATTATCTTTAATCTCTTTAGGTACACCAATAATCATGATTATCAAATTCCTCCTTGCAAAGAGTGGGTGAGGATATTAAAATATACCCTCACCCTATTAAAATTTATTATTAAATACTTAGCATTTCAGGGTTGGAAAAGTATTCTTTAACCTGTTGGACCATTACCCCACTTAATAGTAGTAAACCAACTAAATTTGGTATAGCCATAGCACCATTTAGAGCGTCAGTGAGTAACCAAACGAAAGGCACTTCTACTACAGCACCGAGGAAGGCAACAATTACAAAGAGCCAGGCATATGGTTTGACTACTGCAGGACCAATTATAAAACGGGAACACTGTTGACCGTAGTAACACCAGGTAAGAATAGTAGAAAAACCGAATAATAAGGAGCCAATAGCAACAATTGGACCACCAACTGTACCTAATACAGTACTAAAAGCATGAGCGGTTAATTGGGTACTGGTATAACCGGTAGGAAGAGTATCAGTCATTAGAATTACCAGAGCGGTCATGGAACAGATAATAATGGTATCGATCATAACATCAATCATGGCAATAGTGCCCTGTCGCACAGGATGTTTTGTTTTAGCCACGGCATTGGCAATACTACCACTACCTAAACCGGCTTCATTAGAGAAGATACCTCGAGCGACACCAAAGCGCATGGCTTGAGCTACAGTGGCACCGGCAAATCCTCCTATGGCTGCTTTTCCCGTAAAGGCACATCTGAAAATTTCAGCAATAGCATAAGGAAGCATGTTAATGCGAGAAATAATGATAATCAAAGCGGCAACAACATAAAAAATTGCCATAAAAGGTACTAAATATTCAGTTACCTGCCCGATTCGTTTAATACCTCCCACCACAACCAACCAGGTTAAAACTGCCAGGACTATTCCGGTTATAATCTGGGGGATACCAAAGACACTATTCCCCACTAAAGCCATGGAATTGGTCTGGACCATATCCCCTATACCAAAGGCCGCAATGGCACCAAATAGGGCAAAGATCCAGCCTAACCATTTTAACCCTAATCCCTTTTCTATGAAATACATGGTTCCACCAGCTAATGCTCCGTCTTTATCTTTTATTCTGTATTTCACACCGAGAGTAGCTTCGCAAAATTTGGTAGCCATTCCAACTAAGGCAATAATCCACATCCATAATACCGCACCAGGACCCCCTGAAGCCAGAGCGGTAGCTACACCAGCAATATTTCCATTACCTACCGTAGCAGCAAGTGTGGCAGTAAGGGCCTGAAATGGTGTGATTTCACCTTCATCCTTTTCACTCTTATCCTTTCTGGACATTCCACTGAATATTAACCTCCAGCCATACCCGGTATATTTAAATTGGATAAAACCTAAGCGAATAGTTAAAAATAGACCAGTACCGGCTAGGATAATTAACATAGGTGGTCCCCAGACAAAATCATCAATCACAGTTAAAAAGTTCATGAATGCAGTCATACTAACTTAACCTCCTATATTTTATCAATTATTTTTTCAATAAGAAAATATAGATATTACCAGAACTGTCTTAAAATTTAAAAGAGAATAAACACAATAATTTTTAATAAATTGATCACCTCCTTAGATGAATTTTTGCTAAAGCCTCCTTTCTTTTTATTATTTTTACTATTATAGCATTTTGCTAAAATAATGTTATAACTTTTTTCTCTTTTAAAGAGAGACTTTTACCATCTCCCATCCCTCTTTCCTCTTCTCCATTTAAGGAAAGACTACAGTGATTCAGCCGCTTAATGATAAGTAGCAAAAATCAACATCATCTCTTATTGAAGGGCAATAAAAAGGGTAATGGGACTACTTCTGCTGGGACTACTTTATTTCTAATCATAATGTCAACCTGGGTACCTATTTTGGTAAAAGGTAAATCTAATATTGCCATGGCATAAACCTTCTTCAAGGAAGGGCAATAGTTACCTGAGGTAATAAATCCAATTTTATAGTTACCTTTATAAACTTCCATCTTATTTCTAGGGATCCCTCCTTGAGGAACAAAAAGACCAACTAATCGGCGAGTGATACCTTCCTGTTTAATTTTTAACAGGCTATCTTTACCAATAAAATTTTCTTTATCAAATTTTACGGCCCATTCTTGACCTGTTTCTAAGGGGTTGATATGCTCGTCTATATCGTTCCCGTAGAGCCAGTAAGCAACTTCAAAGCGAGTGGTATCTCGTGCTCCTAAGCCACAGGGTTTGATGCCATAACTTTCACCCTCGGTTAGGGAGTGATGCCAGATGTCAACTATATCAGCACTATTAGCAGTGTATATCTCAAACCCATCTTCTCCCGTATAACCAGTACGTGAGATTAGAACATCTTTCCCAAAAAGGGTACCGTAGGCAAATTTAAATCTTGCTAACTCTGTTAAAAAAAGTTCACCTTTAAAGAAAGGATTTAACATTTTTTCTGCCAGTGGTCCCTGGATAGCTACTTCACCATATTCTTTACTTTTGTTGTTTATTTCTACATCAAAACCAATATTCTGTTTTTTAATCCATTGTTCATCCTTTTCTGAATAGTTGGGTGAGGCATTTACCACTAAAAGAATAAAGCGATTGCTGATTTTGTAGACAAAAAGGTCATCTACCTGACCGCCATGGGGATAACACATGGGAGAATATTTAATAGCATCATCTTTCATATTAGATATTCGATTAGTCAAGATATAATCTACAAAGGGAACAGCATCTGGTCCTTTAATCTCAATCTCTCCCATATGGGATACATCAAAGATACCAACTTTTTCTCTAACAGCCATATGTTCTTCAATGATACTACTATACTGAACAGGCATATCAAATCCATCAAAGGGAATCATGCGAGCTTTTAGACGAAGATGTTCATCATATAAGGGTGTCTTTAATAAGAAATTTTCTTCCATTTTATCCTCCTCGTAGCAATTGATTAAAAATCAATATCTTTTTCCTGATAGTTTAACTCATCTTTTAATTCTAATTCATCATCATAGGTTAAAATTGGTCTTTTAACAGCCAGGGCATCGTCAGCCTGACTGATAGGTGTTTTATGGGGAGCAGACTTTAATATATCAGAATTTTCTGCAACCTCCTTAGCAATTTTTATCATAACAGCTATAAAATGGTCTAAGATCTCTTTCCCCTCTGATTCTGGTGGTTCGATCATGATCGTTTCTTCAGCATATGGTTCAAAGTGAGGGAAATAAATAGTAGGGGGATGGAAACCATAGTCCATCAACCTTTTGGCAATATGCAATGTTTTGATACCATATTTTTTATATTCGCGGCCAGTTAGAGTACATTCATGACCACAGTAGCGATCATAGGCTGGTTTGAAATATCTTTTTAGTTTTGCTAAAACATAGTTAGCATTGATAATACTAGTTTTGGAGCATTGATAAAGATCTTCTGGTCCTAAAGATAGAATCCAGGCCAAAGTCTTTACTAAGACTGAAAAATTGCCCCAAAAACTGCGTATCATACCAATGCTTTTGGCACCAGCTTCTTTAAAGATGTATTTTTTGGTTTCCTCATCAAAATCGACCAGAGGGGTTGGTAGATAAGGAATAAGATTCTTTTTTACCCCAATTACCCCGGCGCCAGGCCCACCACCTCCATGAGGTGTAGAAAAAGTTTTATGCAGGTTCAGATGTACCACATCAAATCCAGCGTCTCCAGGGCGAATAATACCTAAAGAAGCATTGAGATTAGCCCCATCATAGTAAAGTAAACCACCTTTCTGGTGGATAATCCTTTCAATGGATTCGATACCTTCATCATACAAGCCAACGGTATTTGGATTGGTAAGCATTAAACCTACTGTTTGTTCATCCATAGCGTAAGCTAAGGATTCCAAATCAACTGTTCCATTTTGATTTGATTTAATCTCTACTACTTCAAATCCCCCCATAGCTGCAGAGGCTGGATTGGTACCATGAGCAGAATCGGGAATTAGCATTTTGAATCTTTTTTCACCATGGTCTAAAAAATATTGTCTCATGATTAGTATTCCAGTTAATTCACCGTGAGCACCAGAAGCAGGGGCCATGGTATACTGATCCATAGCCGTTATCTCACATAACATTTGATTAAGAAAATACATAATCTCTAAGCTACCCTGCACCAATTCCAGTGAGGAAAGGGGATGAGCATAAATAAAATTAGTTAAACTGGACATTTTTTCATTAATCCTGGGATTATATTTCATGGTACAGGAACCCAAGGGATATAAACCATCATCAACACCGTAATTAAATTTGGAAAGTTTGGTAAAATGTCTAATTACATCGACTTCTGAAACTTCAGTTAAGTTCTTTTTATTATCCTCCAGATACTTATCAGGTAATAACTCTTCTGCCTTAATATCATCAAATAAATCTTTGGGAATCGAATAACCATCTCTACCAGGAACACTTTTTTCAAAAATCAATTTCATTTCATTCCTCCTTACCGGGATAAAAGATCAGCAATCTGATTCAACTCATCCCTGGAAAATATTTCAGTTACTGCAAAAAGTAGACTTTGTTCAAATTTCTCATCAGGAAAAAATTGTTGAACAGAAAGAGGTGGTAGAATATTATTTTCTAACAACCGTTCTGATAGGTTTTTAAGGTCTCCTTTATACTCGAGTAAAAATTCATTAAAATAAGGATAGGAGAATGGTTTTCTAAATTTTCCTGATTTCAGTAATTGCTTTTCTAGATAATGCGCTTTTTTAAGATTGAGAAGTGAATACTGGTAAATACCTTCTGTACCTAAAAGAGAAAGATAGATATTAGCAGCAATTACATTTAAATTATGATTGGTGCACATATTAGAGGTTGCCTTTTCTCTTCTAATATCCTGTTCACGTGCCCTGAAAGTCATAACAAAGGCTCTTTTGCCATTCTTATCCTTTGTTTCACCAACTATTCTGCCAGGTAATTGCCTGATATATTGTGTTTTTGTTGCTAAAAAGGCATTGTAAGGACCGCCGAAATTTAAATCTAAGCCAAAAGATTGGGTATTGCCAGAAACTATATCCACATTCATATTACCTGGAGATTTTAAAATTCCCAGGGAAATACTCTCGGCAATAACCTGAATAAATAGAGCATTTTTCTGATGAGCTATTTCTGAAATTTCGGCTATATCTTCAATTCCTCCCAAGAAATTGGGACTTTGGATTATTACTGCAGCTGTGTTATCATCTAAAGAATCTTTAATATTGTTAATTTGAGTAATTCCATTGCGAAATGGTAGTTCTAAAATTTTAACAGCATGTGGTGCCAGGTAGGTTTTAACTGTTTCTCGATAATGAGGATGAAGCAAAGAGGATATTAATATTTTATCTTTATGGGTTAGCCTTAAAGACATCAACGCTGCTTCGGCAGTAGCGGAGGCTCCATCAAAAATGGAGGGAACGACTACTTCCATTTTTGTTAACCGGGAAATATAACTCTGAAATTCAAAGATGGATTGTAAAGTTCCTTGACTTAATTCCGGTTGATAAGGAGTATAACAGGTCCAAAATTCCTCTCTTTGTAATAAAGCCTTTTCGGCTTCTGGTATAAAATGCCGGTAAGCACCTGCTCCCAATAATGGTTTTAATTGATAAAAATTAGCATTT
The DNA here is from genome assembly GCA_002452835.1 of Candidatus Atribacteria bacterium UBA6794. Taxonomy (GTDB): domain Bacteria; phylum Atribacterota; class Phoenicimicrobiia; order Phoenicimicrobiales; family Stramentimicrobiaceae; genus Oleihabitans. The sequence goes on from DKFO01000067.1 coordinate 40,544, forward strand.
TTTTGAGCTATCTGAACAATTTTTTCTTCTAATTCATTTTCGGCAAGGGGGGGAGGGAGATTTAGTTTTCTTTTTAGTCTTACCTTTTCGGGAATACTGGCAATCAATTCTTCGAATGATGATACACCAATTCCTTTAAGCATTTCTCTTTGTTGCTCTTCTGTTGAGGGAATATATCTCATTTTAATTCACCTCTGTTTTTTTATATTTTTTCTATTCTTTTCGATACTCACTATAATCGGAAGCATTCATAAGCTCTTTTATTTCTTCAGGATTGTTTATCTTTATTTTGGCAAACCAACCCTCACCATAGGGGTCTTTATTAATTAAGGATGGTTCATTAATTATATTTTGATTAACCTCAATAATCTCACCACTAACAGGTGAGTAAATATCTGAAACAGCCTTCACTGATTCTACAGTAGTAAGTAACTCTCCTTTATTAAGTTTTGCTCCTTTTTTTATTTCTTCTACATAGACAATATCACCTAATTGATCCTGAGCATAATCGGTAATACCCATTATACCTATACTATTTTCTACTTTTAACCACTCATCACTCTTACTATAATATAAACCTTCTATTACTTTCTTTGACATAATTTTTACCTCTCTATTTTTTATAAAAATATTTTTAGGAAAATCCAATATTATTAAAACAATCCTACTGTATTTCCTTGCTCATCAATATCCACCTTGGTAGCTGCTGGCACTGATGGTAAGCCCGGCATAGTCATCATAGTCCCCAAGAGGGGATAGAGGAAGCCAGCACCTACTGAGGCTCGAATATCACGTATGGGTACTGTAAAATGTCGGGGTCTACCCTTTATAGCTGGGTCATGGGAGAGAGAAAGATGGGTCTTGGCCATACAGATGGGTAGCTTACCAAAGCCTACTGATTCAAATAAGCGGATATTTCTTTCCGCTGGCTCTTCATAGGTAACTCCATCAGCACCATAGATTTTGGTGGCAATAAGCTCAATCTTCTCCTTGATACTGGCTTCTAAAGGATAAAGATAATGAAAGCCATTCTTCTTCTCGGTGGCCTCTAAGACGGCCTGGGCTAGCTCCAGGCAACCCTCACCACCTTTGGCCCAGCCTTCATGGGTTACTACCGCGGAGGCCCCAGCCTGAAGACCTTTTTCTTTAATCAGCTCTATCTCAGCTGGAGTATCGGTAGGGAAGCTATTGATGACCACCACTGGCTTGATACCGTGTAAGAGGACATTTTCAATATGTTTGGCTAAGTTTTCACAGCCTTTTTCTACCGCTGGGAGATTTTCACGAGATAGCTTGTCCATATCCAGGGGTTTACCAGCCACTACCTTAATTACTCCCCCATGCATCTTTAAGGCCCTGATGGTACAGACAATTACGGCACAGTCCACCTTCAGGTTACTGGTGCGGCATTTGATATTACACATCTTCTCAAAGCCCATATCAGAGCCAAAGCCGGATTCGGTTACTACATAGTCGGCTAATTTGGTAGCTATCAAATCGGCCAAGACTGAGTTGTTACCATGGGCAATATTGGCAAAGGGTCCACAATGCATGAAACAAGGTCCGTGTTCTAAGGTTTGAATGAGATTAGGATTAAGGGCCTCTTTCAGTAAGACGGTCATGGCACCAGCGGCCTTGAGGTCTTCTGCAGTAACTGGTTTTCCCTCGGTAGTATAGGCTACGGTCATGCGGGCTAACCTCTTGCGTAAATCAAAGATATTGGTAGCCAGAGCCAAAATAGCCATCACCTCAGAGGCAACGGTGATATCATAACCAGTCTCTCGGGGAATACCATTAGCCTTTCCCCCTAAGCCGATAACAATGTTGCGTAAGGCTCGATCGGAGATATCCACCACCCGATTGATACCGATACTGTGGAGATCGATATTCATCTTATTACCCTTCTGCAGGTGGGTATCCAGCATAGCACAGAGGAGATTATTGGCGGCTCCTACGGCATGGATATCACCGGTAAAATGAAGGTTTAAGTCTTCCATGGGCACTACCTGGGAGTAGCCTCCTCCAGCAGCACCACCCTTGATACCAAAGACCGGTCCCATGGAGGGCTCCCTTAAGGTGGTGATGACCTTCTTACCTAATCTGGCTAAGCCCTGGGATAGGCCAATGGTGGTGACCGTCTTACCTTCTCCTAAGGGGGTGGGGGTAATGCAGGTGACTACGATGTATTTGGCTTGAGGGCGGTCTTTTAGTCTATCCAGAATGCTGGCTTTTACCTTGGCTTTGTAATTTCCGTAGAGTTCCAATTCCTCCTCTTTAATACCAATAGAGCTGGCAATCTCGGTGATGGGTCGTAATTTGGCCTGTTGAGCAATTTCTAAGTCTGATAACATAAATTCCTCCTTGAATGATTTTTATTTGTTATTTAATAATTTTAGGTAAATAAAAAAATAGACAGAATCCTATATCTTATATAAGACTCTGTCTTTAGACCTGAGAGATTTTTCTCTAAAAAATCTACGGCACAAATCATTTGGCAATATCTCACTCGTCCTAAGTAACTTAGAGAATTGCCCCTTCGGTGATATAAATATCTTTCCAGAGTTCTGTCCAATTTCGGTCCATTTGCCTGAGAGTTTGGATGATTTTCCATCTTGCCCCTTCGGCGTTTTTTCAAAAATGAAAAAAACTCTCCCGAAATCTTCACCCAGATTAAATATTTTATTAATTATTATAAATCTTTTAGATAAAACAAGATATTCAGGGGAGGTATCCCCTGAAACCCCTCAAAGATAATACAATTCAAAGAAATGCTATCTTGTTTTATCAAACAAGATATTCAAGGGGAATCCTTCCCCTTGACAATCCCTGAAACAACTTCCGACTAGCAACTGTATTTAAACGATATACATTATACGTAATACGGTATACCATATTCACCCTCACCTTACCTCTCCCTTCTAAGGGAGAGGGTAAGAGAGATGGTGTAAAAGTATTATTACTTATTTAAGAAAGAACAGTATAGTATCGAAATTTTTAAAATTACGGTACTATAATATAAAAAATTGTGCCTAAAATTAGTATCTATGCTATAATGGTTAAAGTTTTAAAATTATCATATTCATATTATCATTGTATTATAATTATTTTATATTAGAAATAAATCAATTGCAAATAAAATTTAATTGTAAAATAAGGATGTAAATGTCAAAAAATATTACTAATGATTGGATTGCTATTTTAGATTTTGGCTCTCAATATACCCAATTAATTGCCAGAAGGATAAGAGAATTAAAGGTATATTCTGAGATATTTCCCTATAATGTTGAATTACCTAAATTAGCACAAAATAAACCAAAAGGAATTATTTTGTCCGGAGGGCCAGACAGTGTTTTAAATGTAGAAGCGCCTATTATTAATAAAGAGCTTTTTTCCTTAAAGATTCCTATTTTAGGAATATGTTATGGTATGCAGTTGATTGTTAAAATGATGGGAGGTAAGGTAACTAACAGTAAAAAGGCTGAATTCGGTAACACTAAAGTCAATATTATTAAAAAAAGTAAAAATAGTTTATTTTATGACTTGCCAGATGAGATAAAGACTTGGATGAGTCACCATGATATTATTGAACAAATACCGGCTGGATTTGATATAGCTGCGATTAGCCAGGAAGAGGTAATTGCTGCAATATATGATGAAAATAGAAAATTGTATGGATTACAATTTCATCCGGAAGTAACCCATACTGAATGTGGAAAAGACATTTTTTATAATTTTGTCTATCGTATCTGTAATTGTTCCGCTAAATGGACTGAAAACATTTTTATTGAAGAGACTATTAATAATATAAAACAAGAAGTTGGCGATGGTAAGGTAGTAGCAGGGGTAAGTGGAGGCATTGATTCTTTAGTTGCTGCTCTATTAACTTACAGAGCTATAGGAGATCAACTGCATTGTATCTTTATTAATACAGGTTTGTTGAGAAAAAACGAGGAAGAAGAAATTAGAGAAGTTTTTCAAAAAAATTTCAACATTAATTTACATACTTATAATTACTCCTCAGATTTTCTTAAGGCCCTAAGAGGAATTGTTGACCCGGAGGAGAAGAGAAGAATAATCGGGAATCTTTTTATAAAAATATTTGAAGAAAAAGCTAAGGGAATAGGCAAAGTTACCCATCTACTACAAGGAACGCTTTATCCCGATGTTATTGAAAGTACTTCGGTACATGGTCCATCAGTGAAGATAAAATCTCATCATAACGTGGGTGGGCTTCCAGAGCAAATGGAGTTAAAACTTATAGAGCCATTAAGGAATTTGTTTAAAGATGAGGTTCGAATTATTGGTAAGAGTCTTGGTATACCTGAAAATATTATAGAGAGGCAGCCTTTCCCTGGTCCCGGTTTAGCTATACGGATAATTGGTGAAGTTGACCAGAGAAAATTATCCATCTTAAGAGAAGCTGATGATATCATTCGACAAGAAATTAAGAAGGTTGGTTTAAATAAAAATTTATGGCAATACTTTGGAATTCTACTTCCCATAAAATCAGTAGGAGTAATGGGTGACTTGAGAACCTATGATTATAGTCTGGTTTTGAGAATTGTTACCAGTTATGATGGTATGACTGCCGATTGGGCTAAATTACCCTATCATATTTTAGAAAATATTTCTAATCGTATTATTAATCAAGTCAATGGTATTAATCGGGTTCTTTATGATATTAGCTCAAAACCACCTGCTACCATTGAATGGGAATAAATTAGTAGACAGAAGAATAAAAATATATTAGAAAAGAAAGGTACTACAAAAATATGACAACACTGGTTATTGTGGGAACTCAATGGGGAGATGAGGGTAAAGGGAAGATTACCGATTTATTGTCTGAAGATTTTGATGTAATCGCTCGTTATCAAGGTGGCAGCAATGCTGGTCATACGGTAGTATTAGAAGGAAATCAATTTATTTTCCACTTATTACCTTCCGGTATTTTACATGAGGACAAAATTTGTTTAATTGGTAATGGAGTAGTATTAGACCCAGAAGTATTGTTCGAAGAAATAAGAAATTTGAAAAAACATAGTATAGAAGTAAAAAAAAGATTGTTCATTGATTATAAAACCCAGCTAATATTCCCTTACCATAAAATAATCGATGAAGAAATGGAAGAAAAAAATGTAACCCGCAAAATTGGCACTACTAAAAGGGGAATTGGCCCAGCCTATATTGATAAGTTTTCTCGATGTGGTATAAGGGTATGTGATGTGATTCATACTGATAGTATAAAGGCTAAATTAGAAAATCAATTAAAACAGAAAAGTGATTATTTATATAAAAATTACCGAATACAACTTCCCCAAGACCATATTGACAAAACTATAGATCAATATTTCCAGTATGGAAAAATGATTAAAGATTTTGTTATTGATGGTTCTCTTTTTCTAGCAGAACAAATAAAGAAGAAAAAGAAAATCATTTTTGAAGGAGCCCAAGGAACCATGCTGGATATAGATCACGGAACATATCCCTATGTTACCTCATCAAATACCATTGCTGGAAATGCTTGTATTGGTAGTGGTATAAGTCCTATTTATATTGATAAAGTGATTGGTATTACCAAAGCCTATACCACCAGAGTTGGAGAGGGGCCCTTCCCCACTGAATTATCAGATACCTTAGGACAGAAAATTAGAGATTATGGTCATGAATATGGTGCCACCACTGGTAGAGCGAGGCGTTGTGGCTGGTTTGATGCGGTGGTAGTAAAATATGCCAATCGCATTAATGGGATAGAGGAAATGGCATTAACTAAATTGGATGTACTTAGTTCATTTAAAAAATTAAAGATATGTAAATGGTATGAAATTAATAATCAACTATATAACTATTTTCCCGCTGATGGAGAATTAATTCCACTTATCAAACCAGAATATGAAGAAATAGATGGTTGGGAAAAGGATATCAGTCAAGTTAAGGATTATCAGGATTTACCTGAAAAAACAAAAAAATATATCCAGAAAATTGAGGAGTTTACTGATTGTAAAGTTTCCATTATCTCGGTAGGTCCTGAAAGAACCCAAACAATTTTTCGCTAAATATTGTTTTTAAGATTAAAATAAACTAATATATAATTAGAAATAAAAGTTTTACCAAGATAATAGCACAAGATAATGGTAATGGAGAGAAAAAATTGATTGATCGATACTCTTTAGAACCAATGAAATCACTATGGGAAGAAAATAATAAATATGATTCCTGGTTAAAAGTAGAATTAGCAGTTTGTGAGGCTCGTAAAGAGTTAGGAATTTTAGATGAAAACACTTTTAATATAATCAAAAAAAAGTCCACTTATTCCCCTGATAGAATAAATGAATTAGAAAAAGTAATGAAACATGATGTATTGGCTTTTGTTAGCAATGTTGGAGAAAATTTGGGTGAATATTCTCGCTATTTTCATCAGGGATTAACCTCTTCTGATATTTTAGATACTTCTTTAGCCCTTATTCTAAAGAAGTCGTCCAGTATTATTATTAAAGATATTAATGAAATTATAAACATATTAAGAGAGCTGGCATTCCGGCATAAAGATACCATTATGATTGGCCGTACCCATGGTGTTCATGCAGAACCAATTACCTTGGGATTTAAATTTAGTCTATGGTATTCTGAAATGATGAGAAATCTTAAAAGAATGAAAACAGCCAAAGAAGAGGTAAGTTATGGAAAAATATCTGGAGCAGTTGGTACCTTTGCCCATCTGGAACCGCAAATTGAAGAAATGGTATGTAAAAAGCTGGGGTTGAAACCAGAAAAAATATCCAGTCAGATTATTCAAAGGGATCATCATGCCTATTTTCTATGTATCTTAGCGATTATTGGTTCCTCATTGGAAAAATTTGCCACTGAAATTAGAAGTTTGCAAAGGACTGAGATTTTAGAATTAGAAGAAGGTTTCTCTTCTAATCAAAAAGGTTCTTCAGCTATGCCTCATAAAAAAAATCCTGTTATATGCGAAAGAATATGCGGTTTATCCAGGGTTCTTAGGGGATATGCTATATCTGCTTTAGAAAATAACAACCTATGGCATGAACGTGATATTTCTAATTCATCGGTAGAAAGAATTGTTTTACCCGATAGTACCATACTCCTGGATTATATGTTACAGAAATTCACTTGGGTATTAGCTAACTTAAAAGTTAAGCAAGAAAGAATGAAAAATAATTTAGAAATTACTAGAGGCCTTATTTTTTCCCAACGAGTAATGATAGAACTTACCAAGAAAGGAGTTTCCCGGGAAAAGGCCTATCAATTAGTCCAGGATATTGCTCTTAAATCCTGGGAAAATGAAAATGACTTTAAGGAGATGATATTAAAAGATCAAGAAATTAATAAATATTTAACCAGAGAGCAAATAATTTCCTGTTTTGATTATAATTATTTTATCAGGAATATTGATTATATTTACCAGCGACTATATAATAAAAAATAAAGAAAGATACTATTCTTTTTACATTTATTTTAAAAAAATATAAAAAACATTTTTGGAGGTAATAGAAATATGAAGACTGAAAAAATATGGATGGATGGTAAATTTGTAGCTTGGGATGATGCCAAGATACATGTCCTAACACACGCTTTGCATTATGGTAGTGGTGTTTTTGAAGGGATACGAGCTTATAAAACTGATGAGGGAACAGCGGTATTTAGATTAAAAGAACATGTAGAAAGATTGTTTAATTCTGCAAAAATATTGAGGTTAGAACTCCCTTTTTCTAAAGAAGAGATTTCTAAAGCAATTAAAGAAACAGTGAAAATTAATCATTTAGATAGTTGTTATATACGACCATTAGTATATCGTGGTTATAAAAAACTGGGCATAAATCCCTTTAGTTGTCCGGTACAAGTCATGATTGCTGCTTGGGAGTGGGGAGCTTATCTAGGTGAGGAGGCCTTAAGCAAAGGCATCAGTGCTATGATATCTTCCTGGCAACGTAGCCACATCAATTCTACTTCTGCCAAAGCAAAGATATGTGCCAACTATATAAATTCAGTTTTCGCTAGTATGGAGGCTATCGAATTTGGTGTAGAAGAAGCAATACTATTAGATAGTAATGGTTATGTAGCAGAAGGACCTGGAGAAAACATTTTTTGGGTAAAAGATGGTATTATTTATACCCCTCCCTTGACTGCGGTATTAGACGGAATTACTAGAAAAACAGTAATTACTATCGCTCAGGATATGGGTTATGAAATTAGAGAAGAGTTTGTAGCTCGTGATGTTTTATATACTGCCGATGAGGCTTTTTTTGCGGGTACAGCAGCAGAGTTGACACCTATTAGAGAAATTGACCATTATACTATTGGTTCAGGTGAAAGAGGACCAATTAGTAAAGAAATTCAGGATAAATTGTTTAAGGTATTTACTGGTAAAGAGAAAAAATATCTTGATTGGTTAGATTTTGTATAATAATGTTTTTAAATAGATAAATAGAAAGGTATTTTTATTATGAATATATTGGCAGAACGTATAAAAAATATAGCACCTTCTCAGACCTTAGCTATTACTGCCCAGGTTTTAAAGATGAAAGCAGAAGGAAAGAATATTATAAGTTTTGGAGCAGGAGAACCAGATTTTGATACACCTGATAACATTCGAGAAGAGGCCATTAAGGCTATTAGAGAAGGCTTTACTCACTATACCACTAATTCAGGCATTCAGGAACTAAAACAGGCAGTAATAGAAAAATTAAAGAAAGATAATGGTATAGAATATAAGACCAGTGAGATTCTTATCTCAAATGGGGCAAAACACTCTCTTTATAATGCCCTAATGGCAGTTTGCAATCCAGGAGATGAAGTATTATTACCGATACCATGCTGGGTAAGTTATACAGAACAGATAAAATTAGCCCAGGCAAAACCAGTCTTCATTCCCACTTCTCAAAAAGAACAATTTCAACTAACTGCCAGACAATTGGAAAAATATATCACTGATAAAACAAAATTATTATTGTTAAATAGCCCAAATAATCCTACTGGCTCTGTTTATGACCCAGCAGAATTAGAAAAAATTGCAAAGCTACTTGTTCAGAAAGATATTTATTGCCTGAGTGATGAAATTTATGAAAAACTGGTTTACGATGGCGTAAAACATATTTCCATAGCCTCTTTGAGTCCGGAGATTAAAAAAAGAGTAATTTTAGTCAATGGTGTTTCCAAATCCTATGCTATGACTGGTTGGAGAATAGGCTATGCTACTGGTCCTGAAGAGATTATTTCCGGAATGGGTAAATTTCAAGGTCATTGCACCTCAAATGCCAATTCCATTGCTCAAAAGGCGAGTGTCGAAGCTTTAACTGGTGATCAGAGTTCGATTACTAAAATGCATGATGAATTTAATAAAAGAAGAAAATTTATGGTTGCTCAGCTTAATGAAATTAAAGGCTTTCAATGTGATTTACCCAAAGGAGCTTTTTATGCTTTTCCTGATGTTACTAATCTTTTAAATGCTGGTATTATTTTTGATGGAGAAGAGATTAAGACTTCCCTGCAATTAGCAGACTATATCTTAAATAAGGCGAAAGTAGCTGTGGTCCCCGGTAGCGCATTTGAGGCTGAGGGATATTTGAGATTATCTTATGCCACTTCTATCTCTGAAATAGAAGAAGGCATGAATAGATTAAAAAGATTATTCAATTAATAATAAGATTTTTAAAAAAGGGAAAAATATTCATCCTCTCCTTTGCCTCTTACTCGAAGCAAGAGGTAGGGGAGAGGATGAATAATGAATAAATCTTATTATACTCTTCTACTATTCTTATTATTACTCTTAAATTTTAATTTAATTTACTTTGCTATGTTGTTAGCTAAATCTTTCTAATTAATTATTCTGACGAATTATTGCTTTCTTTCAATAATTCCAAATTTTTTTCAATTATTGCTTGCTCTTCAATTTCTTTTAAATATTGATCAAAAGCTTGTTGCTGTCTTTGAGGAAGTAATTGGTATTTTATTTCTTCTTCAACCTCTTCCAATGCTAAATAGTGTGCCGGAATTTTTTCCATTACTTTAAAAATATGAAATCCTTTCTCAGTTGGGATAATGTCACTAATGTCACCAGGATTTAACAAAAATAATTGCTCCTCAATTTCAGTAGTTAGAGTACCTTTGCTAATAAAACCAATATCTCCACCTTGAGCAGCGCTAGAAGCAATAGATGATTCTTGTGCTAAAATAGAAAAATCCATACCTTCCTCTAATTTTTGTCGAACTTCTTCAGCCTGCTCCATTGTTTCTGTCATAATATCAAAGGCATGGACTTGTTCATCTTTCCAATAGTTTTCTTTATTTTCTTCATAATATGACTCAATGTCATCATCACTTAATGAAGTCTTTTCGATAATTTCTTTTTCTATTAAAGATTGGATTAGAATTTGTTCGGTAGCATTTTTAATTTGAAAGGCTACCTGAGGATCTTCTCTTAAATTGATTTCATCGGCTTTTTGAATTAATAATGTTTGCAAAATGATTTGTTCTAATAAATCTTCTTTAGTTAATTGCATTTTATATTGTTCTGGAATAGCATCCCAATATAGTTCAAACTCCGCTAAGGTAATATCTTGGCCGTTAACAGTAGCTAAGATATTTTTATCGCCCTCTTCTAGACTAATTTCCTGAGCCAAAATGACAGTTGAACAAAACACTATAGAAAAAAATAAAATTGCCAAATAAAAGGAAAATATTTTAAAATTTATTTTCAACAGTTATTTCTCCTTTCCAAAAATTGTTTTGATAAGTATTTTTGATAAGATAAATCAGGTATTATTTAGATTTTTATAAAAGTTTAACATAATTAATAAATTAAGTAAAGCAAAACATTCAGGAAGAAAAATAAATAAATTAATCACATAATATTACCTGAAAAAACTCACAGTATTTCCTTGAAACTTTTCTGATAATATAATATAATTTGAAATAATTTATTTTGTATCTTATAGTATCAGAATTCTAAAAAAAGAAATTCAATACTATAAGATATTCTTTCTTAAGTAAGAATATGTTGTAAGGGAGATAAATTATTACCCTAAAATGCATTTCAGCAAAGGAGGTGAGGGTATGGCAACAATAAGAGTTAGGGAAGATGAAGAATTCGATCACGCGCTAAAGCGTTTTAAAAAAGAATGCCAGAAAAGTGGCATTATATCTGACATTAAAAAACATGAATATTATGAAAAACCGAGTGAAAGAAGAAAGAGAAAATTGATTGCAGCGCAGAGAAAAAAGAAAAGGAGAGGAAGATTTTAAGGTCTGAAATAATTTACCTTGAAAAATATTTAAGATTTCTTTAATAATGAAGATGAAAGATCCAGATTTTCAAAAGCTGGATCTTTTTTTATATTTTATAATATTAGAATTTTAAAGCAATTATGATATTCTTAAAAATCTTTATCCTTTGTTATATAGTAATATATTGAAGCTATTTACAGAATTTTTAGGGAATAGCTTTATTACCCCTCTCCCTTAGAAG
>DKFO01000029.1:0-11977 GCA_002452835.1 Candidatus Atribacteria bacterium UBA6794
TACTAAAATTTTACACTATCAATTTCTCAAATAGTTAACCATCTTTTTACTAACACTCATACTTAAAATTAGCTTAACACAACTTTCACTATATCCCTACCTTAACTTATATAAAAAGAAAAATAATCTATTAACAAAATCTAATTGAATCAAACAGAAAAACTATATATTAAAATTTTAATTTTTTAACTTTTTCTTCAATCTTGCTTTAAGGTCATCAAGAGAAAGGGTATTTAAAAGATTGCCTTTTTCTAACCAGCCTCGCCTGGCAATAGCTATTCCATAGGTCATGTAATCAAGAGCGTGAATTTGATGAGCATCACTGCCAATAGCTAATAGAACACCCTGCTCTTTGGCACTTTTGACATAGATATCATTTAAGTCCATTCTTTCCGGTGAAGCGTTTATTTCCAATGCAGTATTTGTTTGAGCAGCTAAGCGTATAATTTCTTGCATATCAATATCATAAGCTTCCCGATAGCCAATAACTCTGCCAGTGGGATGGGCAATAATATTAACAAAAGGATTCCTCATAGCTTTAGTCAGGCGTTCCATCAATTGTGTTCTCTCCTGTTTAAAACCAGAATGAATAGCAGCAATAACCAGGTCTAATTTCTGTAATATGTTATTAGAAAGATCTAAGGTCCCGTCAGACTTAATATCCACCTCAATGCCTTTCAAAACTTGAAAATCACTAATATTCTGATTAATCTCATCAATCCTTCTTATCTGTTCTAACACTCTCTGTTCATCTAATCCACCAGCAATATGGAGAGATTGAGAATGATCGGTAATAGCAATATATTGGTATCCCTTTTCCCTGGCCGCCCCTAGAATTTCTTCCATAGTATTAAATCCATCACTATCTCTGGTATGAACATGAAAGTCTCCTTTTAGGTCCTCCAGATTAACCAGCTGAGGTAATTGATGATTTAAAGCTGCCTCAAATTCACCTCGGTCTTCTCTTAGTTCCGGCATGATCATTGGCAGTCCTAAGATATTATAAATTTCCTGTTCCTCTTTGCCTGCAATTTTCTGTTCATCACTAACCCGAAATACCCCATATTCATTAATTTTTAAACCCTCTTTGACCGCCATTTCTCTTAGACGAATATTGTGCGCCTTAGAACCAGTAAAATACTGTAGAGCAGCACCAAAACTATCAGGTGCTACCACCCTTAAATCTGCCTGAATATCCTGATGAGTTAGAATGGCCGATTTAGTCAAACCTTCTGCTAATACCTCTTTCACCTGTGGCAAATTGATAAATTTATTCATTACTATTTCCGGTTTTTTAGAAGTAATAAGAATATCAATATCTCCTATAGTTTCTTTTCTGCGTCTTAAACTACCGGCAATACTGATTTGATTGACCTCTCTTAAGGATTTTAATTGGTCAACTATTTCCTCAGCAATAGGTAAGGCAACTCCCAGTAATTTTCTTTCTTCTCTTTTTTTATATAACTCTATTCCTCTTAAAATATTCTCTTCCGCTTTTTTCCCCATTCCAGGTAGATTCTGCAATTGGTGTCTAAGAGCCGCTTCTTCCAACTTTGTGATACTATCTATGCCCAGCTTCTCATAAAAAAGTTTTGCTTTACGAGGTCCCACCTCAGGGACATTTAATAACTCCAGTACCCCGGAAGGAATAGTTTGCTTCAGATTTTCATAATATTCTAACTTTCCTGTTTCAATCAATTCTCCAATTTTCTTGGCAATCGCCTCACCTACCCCTGGAATCTCTTTCAATTTTCCTGCTCTATAAATAGTCTCCACTTCCATAGGGAGATTTTCTATGGTAGCAGCTACCTGTTCATAAGCCCTTATTTTAAATTTATTTTCCTCTTTTATACTCAGGATTTTAGCAATATTAGCAAAGACTCTGGCAATTTCAACATTCTTCACCATAGTTCATCACTTCTTCATCAATTTTGATATTTTTTATTATCATTATTATCATATCATAAATTTAATAGAAAATAATAATATAATAGAAACAAAGTTTAACTAACTTGTTTATCAGGCCCAGTAATGATAGAATTTAAAATTAGAAATATACTACCATGATATTTAGGTATCGGAATTTCAAAAAAATTCTGATACTATAAATTCTTTATCTTAATCTTAAATTAAGAATATATTTTAATTTCCAGCCTAAAGAGGAGTTTCAAATAATACTTATGTCAATAACATCTTTTACCATGGATGAAATTGCTGAGGTGATTAGAAATTGTCAAAGGTGCCCCTTATCTAAAACCAGACATAATGCCGTCCCTGGTGAGGGTAATTATAATAGTCTGGTAATGTTCGTAGGAGAGGCTCCAGGAGGAGATGAAGATATCCAGGGCCTACCTTTCATAGGCAAGGCTGGGCAATTACTTACTCGCATACTCCAATCTGTTCAAATTAAGAGAAAGAATGTTTTTATCACCAATATAGTTAAATGTAGGCCTCCTGAAAATCGAAACCCATTAAAAAATGAAGTAGAAATTTGTTTACCCTATCTGGAAAGCCAAATAGCCCTTATCAATCCTAAGATTATTGTCACCCTGGGAAGTATCCCTACTAAATTTCTTTTAAACTCAGAAGAGTCGATTTCCAGGCTAAGGGGACAGTGGTTTCCCTGGACGGGGGGAATTAAAATTTTCCCCATGTTTCATCCCAGCTATTTATTAAGACATGAAGAGACTACCCCTGGCAGTCCGAAAGAATTAACCTGGCGAGATATTAGAGAACTGAAAAGAGAGTTAGATACATTAACCAGCGAAGACTAAAAAAATTTAAAAAAGAAAGGTTGCCTTTCAATGAAAATAAGAGAGCTTATATCCAATCTAAATCAGATTTCCCCTTTTATGTTACAGGAAAATTTTGATAATAGTGGGGTGCAATTTGCTAATCTGGAAGAAGAAATCCATAAAATATTAATCTGCCTGGATGTTACAGAAGAAATTATTCAGGAAGCCATGGAAAAAAGATGTAATGTTATTCTTTCCCATCATCCTCTCTTTTTCCAACCCATTACCCAAATTACTAAGCAAGATAATCCCTTAATCTATCAATTAATTTATCATCATATTAATCTTATTGCCTTTCATACTAATTTTGATTTAGCCGAAAATGGTTTAAATGACTATGTAGCTAAATTAATTGGTTTAAATAAAGTTGGCACTTTACAACCAGATAAAGAAAAAATTTATAAATTGGCAGTCTATGTTCCAGAACAATACCATCATACCCTTCAAGAAGCACTATTTCAAGCAGGAGCAGGACGAATTGGTAATTATAGTGAGACTTCCTTTTCATTTTTCGGACAAGGTTCTTTTAGACCACTAACAGGAGCCACTCCTTTTCTGGGAAAGGTGGGGGAAAGAGAAACAGTCAAAGAAATTAAATTGGAAACTATTTTCTACGAAAGGAACCTTAAGAACATCATCACTGCCCTTCACCAAAATCATCCTTATGAGGAACCAGCTTATGATATTTATCAATTAGTGTTAAGTCCTCGAGAAGGCCTGGGTCTGTTAGCTAAAATAGATTCAGAAGAAACTTTAGAAGAATTTGCCAAAATTTTAAAAAAGAAACTGAAAATTCCCTATTTAAGAATTATCCGAGCCAACAATAAAAATATTCAAAAAATTGCCTTATGCACTGGCAGCGGAGGTTCATTAATAAAACAATGTATTGACCAGCAAGTGGATCTTTTTATTACTGGAGATATAAATCATCATAAGGCATTACAAGCCAAAGAAATGGGACTGAATATTATTGATCTAGAACACTTTTATACAGAAAGATATTTTGTGCCAGCTATCCGAGAAAGGCTTATCCATTTTCATATCCCGGAAGAATCATTAATTATCAGCCAGAAAATGACCTCCCCTTTTCAATTATTATGATCTAATTTCTAAAATTTGATAAATATAATCAATTTTATAATTTTTATTATTATGCTGACTTTTTACCGGTTACTTTTTCAATCTTAACTTTTAAAAGAGTTAATTTATCCAACTCATATTTAGAAAATTCTAAAGCATCTTTTTCGATATTCTTATCATAATGTCTTACTATAAAACCGAGTGCTTTTTTCTTTTCTATCTGATCTAATATAATTTCCGCTTTTCCAAAAATAAGAATACTGTTATATTTCATACTACTCTGGCAAATATTAAGCGATTTAATGAATTGTACATTTTGAATTATGGTAATACAGACTAGCGGATTTTCTTTTAAAATATCAATTTTCCAACCTTCATTAACTGAGTGAAGGTAGACGTAGTCTTCCTTAAATCCAAAATTCATAGGTACCACATAGGGATTGTTATTCTGGCACATGGCCACATTACAATAGACAGCATCCTCAATTATCTTCCTTATCTCTTTACTATCTGTTATCTCTTTATCTTTTCTTCTCATTGCTTTCTTCTATTTACCATCTATCTTATCTATCTATAGTAGCCATAAGCCAAATATTTCTAACTAACTCTAACCATCAAAATAAAACAAAGATCAACTATATTTATAATTATTTATAATTAATAATTATTTTATGGAAGAACTTGTTTTCTTCTTATTTTCCTTGATATAAACTTTCCCATCTTTAATTTCCCTTAAGGCTATTAATCTATTGTTTTTTATATTGGCATCTTCAATAAGTGGCTTATAACCCTGGTTTAATTGTTTTGCTCTCTTGGCTACCATCATGGTCAATAGGTATTTATTGTCTAAATAGTCTTTCTTTTCCAATATCTTTCTCCTACTCTATATTTCTTTCCTAAATTAAAAATACTTTTTTATAAATTATTTTATAAATTACGCTGTAAGTTTCTAATCTCTTTTTCTAAACGTTTTATCTGTCTTTTTAGTTTATCTCTTTCTGATTCTTCCTCATTATTCATTACCTCTATTTTAGGTAATTTTTTGATATGTGACTCAATTTCTCTTATTTCCTTTCTCTTTTCCTCAATTAAATCTTTTATAGAATGAGTGTCATCTTCGAAATAATAATGTTTTTTTTCATTCTTTTTCACAACCACTTAAATTCTCCTTGACAACCTTTCTTTAAAATTTTTTAAATAATAATTATAATAATAAAGTTACGGATATATTTATTTTGAACATAGATAAAAGGGATTTTCTAAATAATATTTGCTGATTACTCAGCCTCCATAATCTTAAAGACTAGCTTTTCTATATCGAGGGCAATCTTAGAGATAGTAGGACCTAGCATATAAGCTGCAGTAGATACTATACCAATATTCTTCATAACTAATTACTCCTTATCTTGAGGTAAAGGAATTATAGAAATTCTACAAACATATTATATCATATAGGTAAATATAATAACCAAATATAATTTCACATTATAATTCAAATTTTCTATTAAAAAATAGCTAATCCTGATAGGTGGAAATAAATTTCTTTATAGAACGGTCATAAGTTCGTTCAATATCAGGCGGGAAAAGACATCCCGGTAATTCTGCCATATCCCAATGATAGGTTATACATTCACAACACCTTCCTTTGTGAGGACACGGTTCGTAAGTACAGGTACAATTTATTTTATTTTTTTCCATATTACATTCCATATTTTTCTCCTTTGGTATTATTTTACCTATTTTTAAAAGTGAATCAACAGTTTTACTAATAATTTTTGTAGATGGTTAAATATTTTTTAAATTGGCTAGGTTGACATGAATATAAATACTTATTAATATAATAAGAAAATGGAAACTATTAAAACTATTTTAGTTTTTATATTTTATAGTATCGGAATTTCAAAAAAATTCTGATACTATAAAATACTTTTTTTAGATAAGAAACAATATATTTTCATACTATCTCTTTAATCCTCTCCCTTAGAAGGGAGAGGTAAGGTGAGGGTGAATATGGTATACCGTATTACGTATAACGTATACCGTTAAAATTAGTCGTTGGTCGTTAGTATCTGTAACTTAATTTGCTTATTACTTATTACTAGTTACTTATTACTGAATTTGCTCCTCGCAATGACAAAAATCGTATACCGTATTACGTATAACGTATATCATTAAAATAAAGATGCTAGTCGGAAGTTATTTCAAAAGTTCTCAAGGGGAAGAATTCCCCTCGAACATCTGGTTGGTAAACAAGATAGCATTTTCTTTGAATTGTTTTTTTAAGGGGTTGTCAAGGGGAAGAATTCCCTTTGAATATCTTGTTATAAAATATAAAAAACAAGATATTAAAAGAGTTAATAAATATTGAGTTTAGTAAAATGATTGATAAAAAAAATAAGGTCAAAAAAAGAATACTTATTACCGCCAGAAAATATTTCTTTACTCAGGGCTATTCAAAGGCCACTATGGATGAGTTAGCTACTGAACTTCATATGAGTAAAAAGACCCTCTATCATTTCTTTAGAAGTAAACAACTTTTACTGGAATCAGTTATCTACGACTTTTTTCAGGAATTTCATAATAAGATAAATAAAATTGTTAAAAATAAAAAAAATAGGAAAATAAGTCTACTCAAACAATTTATGTCTTCCCTACAAGAACAAATTTCGCAATTTAACAGTTGGGCTTTTGAAGATATTCGAAAGAATAATCCTACTGCCTGGCAAATGATAAATAATCTCGAGGAGAAATTGATTAATAATGAATTGAGAAAGATGTTACAGGAAGGGAAAAAAGAGGGGGTAGTCCGTCAGGATATTGATCTTGATCTTATGGTTTTAATGATTCTTAATGCTACTAAATCTCTTGCTATCCCTGAGGTAGTATCCCAATTATCTTATTCTACTGAAGAAGTTATTGATATGCTGGCTAAAATATTTATCAATGGTATTTCTAAACCAGAAAAATTGGTATAGTTCTGTAAATATTTCAAAAGTAGAAAAAGGAAATCATAACATATGAATAAATTGACGGAATTTATCAGTAGACACGCCAAACTTATTATGGTATTGGTATTACTTTTAACTCTCTTGAGTTTTACCCAGATTAAAAATCTGAAAGTAGAAGATGACATTACCAAATATCTTGCTGAAAACGACCCAGAAATAGTTTTCTATCAAGAGATTTCTAATAAATTTGGAAGGTATGAAGAAAATATAACCTTAGTTTCATTAGAATATCAAGATTTATTTACTTTAGAAAACTTGGAGAATTTTAAATTAATCTCTGAAGAACTGGAAAAATCTAATTATATTATCTCTGTTGATTCTTTTTTAAATATGCCTAAAATAATCTCTTCTGACTATGGTATTGAAATAAGAGACTTCGTAGAGGTATTCCCTGAAACAGAAGAGGAAGTTCAGGAGCTAAAAGAATCTGCCCTTAATGATAATATGATTAGAGGTACTTATTTATCCGCAGATGGTCAGGTAGGTTTACTAATGGTAAAATCACCGGACAATGTTGATAGTACCTTTTTAAGAGAAGATCTGGAAGAAATTATAAATAAGTATGGGAATAACCTGGTAAAAGTAGAATATATTGGATTTCCAGTTATAGATGTGCAGATAAATGAGATGGCCAGGGATAATATGTCTTTGGCTTCTCTTGCCACTTTAGTAGTATTGGCTTTACTTTTTTATTGTTTCAGAAGTATCCCGGGAACTTTTTTACCTATATCAATTGCTCTAATTACTTCTTTCTGGCTACTAAGTTCAATAGCCTCAACTGGAAAAACTGTCACCATAGTTATTTCGGCAATACCTGTTCTAATGATTGCCCTGGTTACCGCTTATGGTATTCACTTTACCAGTCGCTATTATGAAGAAAGAAATCTTTTTCCCCCGCAAGAGGCTATTAAAAGAACAATTGTTTCTGTTTTTATGCCTATCCTGATGAGCGCCCTTACTACTATGGCTGGTTTTGTTTCCCTTACTACCGCAGTTATAAGACCAATGACCGAATTTGGTATCTTTGCCACTATCGGCATTCTGCTCTCTTTTTTTCTTACCATTTTTTTCTTAGGAGCCTTTTTCAATACTTTTATATCCAAAAAAGTACCCCCTAATTTCTCCCTGGAAGCAAATGACTTGATAACCAGGCTACTTAAAGTTATTGCTCAATCAATTTTCTCTAAAAAAAATTGGATATTGGGAACTATTATCATCATCATTACTATCTCTGGTATCTTCGCCTTACAAGTAAAACCTGATTCATCTATTGAAGGCCGATTAGGAGAAAATAATCCTATTACTAAAACTATGGATTATTTCAAGGAAAAATTGGGTGGGGTGGACTTCCTCTATATTTATATAACAGCAGATAATGTCAAACATCCCTATATTTTAAGAAGTATGGATAAGATTCAAAATTATGCCAGCCACCTCCCTTCTCTTAGCCAACCCTCCTCTATTACCACTTTTTTAGCTCAACTTAATGCTGCTATGGAAAATAAAAAAATTATTCCCGCAAATCCCAGCAAAATTGATAATCTCTGGTTTCTTGCTGGTGATAATGATTATATCAATTCCATGCTTGCTGATGAAAATCAGTCTACCATAATTCAAATCCGTGCTCGAGAATTAACCTCCAATGCTTTAAATAAATCCATAGAGGAGTTAGAAAAATTTATCCAGACTATTCCCCATACCGTCAGCGCAATTGATTTAGCTTCTTTACCATCTCCAGAAAAAGAGCCCTACTTCTCTTATATTATAGAAAATATTATTTCTTCCTGGCAGGCCAATGGTTTAAAAATAGATTTACAGCAAGAAGAAGAGTTACAGAAAAAATTAAGGCAGATTGCTACTCTCCCTAATGAGTACTTTTACTCTACTCAAGAAGAATTCATAACCGAAATCCTGCAAATATCAACTTTAGAATTAGAAGACCTTGGTATCTCAACTAAGGCCCTGCAGCCTATTCTGTTTGAATATCTGAACAATTATTACCTTGAAAATCAATTTTTGGCAATTTTATCGCAAAAACTTAATTTATCCCTGGAGGATGCCCAATATTTAACAGAAATTATTACTGATTCTCTGTCAATTGTGGCGGAACGGGAAAAAATTAGATATGCCCAAACTGAAATTGAATCTATTCTAAATACTCAGTTAAATGAGGAAAATGCTGACTATCTATGGTATCTTACTGATGATTATGTCTATGTACCTGATACCCAGGGTGAGATTAATTTTTCCGGTCGTCTTACCGGTATCCCAGTTATTATCAATGAAGTTAATAATAGTGTCTTTCAAGGGCAGATTAAAAGTATGTTGGCTGCCTTTATAATAGTTTTTATCCTAATGACCTGGCAATTTGGTTCATTATTGACTGGCTTTATAGCTATGATTCCTATTGTTTGTACCATTTTAACTGCTTTTGGTATCATGGGTATAGCAAAAATTTCGCTAAACATAGGGACGATGATGGTAGCCAGTATTGCCATTGGAGCCGGGATTGATTATACTATTCACTTTATCAATCGCTGTAAACAGGAGTTAGCTAAAAATAAAGAGCTATTAGTAGCCATAAAAATTACTTTAACCAGCACCGGCCGTGCTATTGCTTTTAATTCCCTGTCAGTAGCTGCAGGTGCCTTTGTTTTAACTCTATCAGAAATTAAGATGATTTCTGAATTTGCTGGTCTAATCGGTTGGGTAATGCTAATTAGCGTAGTCTATACCTTATTGTTATTACCATTATTACTAAAATATACTAAATTTAAGGAGGAAAGATGTTAAATAAAAATAATTATTATCCCATTATCCTTATAATATTAATTCTTCTGCTTAATATTAATCAATTGCTTTGTGCTGCCACTCAGCTAACTGTTGATGAGATTATCGATAAGGTAAAAGAGAATCAGGTAGAGTATACCAATAGTAAAGTGCAGGCAGAGATGATTCTTATCGATAAAAACAATAAAATAGAAGAAAGAGAAATGATTTTGTTTGTAAAAGAAGAAAATAACCTGATAAGTATACTTATCCGTTTTTTATCACCCAAGTCAGTAGAGAGAGTTACTCTTTTAAGCACTGATAATGGAGAAAGAATCTACCTTTATATGCCTGCCTATCAAAAAGCAAGAAGAATTGCTGGCTCATCTAAACAAGAAAATTTTATGGGTACCGACTTTTCCTATGAAGACCTAAGCATTGATTACCAAAGCGAAGATTACCAAAAGGAACTGCTCGAAGAGACGGAAACACAATTTTTAATTGAGGTAATTCCGGCTGAGGAAGACCTCTCTTACCGTAAATTCGTGCTTTATATTAATAAAGAACAATTTTATGTAGAAAAGGTGGAATTCTACAATTTAGATGAACAGCTCACAAAAACACTGGAAATAAAAGAAATAAAATTTGATGAGATGGATAAAATTATACCCATGAACATAGCATTGGCCAATATCATAGATAATCATCAAACAATAATAAATATTAAGGAAATTGAATATGACTTAGAACTACCTTCTGACTTTTTCACCATTCGTACGATGCAAAAACCAAAATTATAATAATTATAATTACTAATAGTAAGAGAATCGGGGGACATGTTATGAAAAGAACAAAGGGTCTAAATTACCTAATTGGTACCATATTTGCTTTATCTTTATTTCTGGGAATCTCTTATCCCCTATGGGCCTTGGAAACATCCCAGAAATTACTATATCAAAGTTCTTATCTCTTAGAGCAGGGAAAAATTGATCATACTATTACTTTCCAATTAGACTATTGGGAAGAGGTTGCCAACGATCTTTTTTTAGAGGGAGATTTAGCAGTTAGAATAACCAATAATGATTATTCCAAACCGCTAATAGCCGGCCCCAATGAACTCTATCTCAATGCTTATAATGTTTTAGAAAATTTAGACCTTAAGGCTGGAAAAATTATCACCAGCTGGGGAGCAGCTGATCTTTTCAGTCCCCTGGATAACTTCAATCCTATGCTCCCCGACTTATTATCTTTAATAAATAACCAGGGAAAATTAGGAACACTGGGTATAAATGCTACCTATTATATAAATAATTTAACTTATCTACAGGCAGTTTTACTGCCTCAGCTAAAGGCTATACCCTATCCTGATCAATATTTAAAACAAACCTATCTGACTCTTTATGGACCTATCTATCAAACTCAAGGTATCAATATAGATTCTCTAGAACTTTCCTATCAACAGCCTAAAGACATCATCTGGGGATTACGATTTAACCATACTTTTCCCTCCTTTGATGCCGGAATCAGCTATTATCATGGATATTATCTGGATCCTTTCCCATTAAGCCTGGATATATCTTTACACCCTTCCGGAAATACCCTGACCATAGCCTTAGGTTATCCTACTAAACAGGTCATAGGTTTGGAATTTCAGGGAGATTTTCCCGGTATTGCAGGAGCTACCCTAAGGGGGGATTTGGCTTATATTATTCCAGAGACCTGGCAATGTGAGGGGGAAAAAATATTGGAAAAGCCATATTTACAAGCAGCAATAAGTGCTGATTATACCACTGATGCTGACCTCTATCTAAACAGCGGCTTTTTTTATGGACTCCCTCTGGAAAAAGGAGATGATTGTTCACCATATTTATATCTACATGCCAATCAGGAAATTAGTAATTCTGATTTCAGCCCATTTTATATTGGAGTTTTAAGTCTCCAGGATATGAGTATGGTTAAGGTAATAGGCCTGGATTATCAAATCAGTGAAAACATACTTGCCTCATTTTCCTATGTTTCCCTATTAGTTGACAGTAATTCTAAATTAGGTGTCTTAAAATCCGCAGCCGGTTTTTATTTTTCTTTGGAATGGTTATTTTAAAATAAGGTGGTTTAGAACTACATATGCCACCCCAGGCACAAGTCATCAGGTTTGGTTCATCTTTTTCATTATAACTTCCCACTACCAATACTGGCACAGCAGCCAGTAACGTTTTTGCACCAATCGATCTCTTCATGATATCCTCCTCATTAATTAAAATCGAGATATTCAGGGGAAGTGTCCCCTGAAACCCCTCATCATCACCCTCACCTCTCCTCTCCCTT
>DKFO01000029.1:11985-14458 GCA_002452835.1 Candidatus Atribacteria bacterium UBA6794
GAAATTCCGATACTATAAAATATTAACAAATTTAGCCTAAGATAGCCTAATTTTATTTTAGCCGAATTTTTAATTTTAACAATACCTTGTTATTTATTCTACCTCATTTTGCTCAGTTATGTTATAATGTTTGTTGTCATTTAGGCAAGATATATAAAAAATTATTAGTTATATAACTAATAATACTAATCTTTTCTGGAAATTGAATATTATCTTTCCAAGTAATATCGGACAAAGGAGTAATCTGGTGCAAAATAATAAAGATATTCACCATATTTCTATAGATAACAAAGATATTTTTTTAATTGGCACAGCTCACATTTCCAAAGCCAGTGCTGAAATAGTAAAAAATTTTATTACTGAAGAAAAACCAGATGCAGTATGTATTGAGTTATGTGCTTCTCGTTTTCAGTCCATTACCAATCCAGAAAAATGGAAAAATATGGATATTATTGCTATCATCAAACAAAAAAAGGCCCTTCTATTACTGGTCAATTTGATTCTTTCTTCTTTTCAGAAAAGACTTGCCCGCCAATTAGGCCTCAATCCAGGACAGGAAATGATTGAAGCAATACATTCAGCCCAGGAGAATAATATTCCACTTGTCTTGGCTGATCGGGATATCCAGATTACTTTCACCAGAATATGGAAAAAATTGGGTTTTTTTGGAAAATTTCGTCTCTTTTTTATGTTATTATTTAGCTTTTTTAACAGAGAAGATATCTCAGAAGAAGAAATTGAGAAGCTTAAGTCTGAAGATGTCCTTACTGCTGCTTTAAATGATTTAGCTATTTCTTTTCCTCGTTTAAAAAATGCCCTGATTGATGAACGGGACCAATACCTGGCCGAAAAAATTAGAAATGCTCCGGGTAAAAAAATTGTAGCTGTTGTGGGAGCAGGACATATTCCGGGCATAAAAAGAGAAATTCATAAAAACCATGATTTGGAGTCCTTAACTTATATTCCTAAAAGCACTCCCTGGCTTAAATGGATTTTGTGGGCTATTCCTATTGCTATTATAATAATTGTGATTTCTACTTTTAGAATATCTCCACCCAGTGGAATTGATCAAATCTTACAATGGCTTATCTGGAATGGTTCTTTAGCCGCTCTGGGTACTCTTATTGCTGCTGGCCATCCCTTTTCTATAATAACCGCATTTCTAGCAGCACCCATCACCTCTTTAAATCCTTTGCTGGCAGCAGGCTGGTTTGCTGGTCTGGTAGAAGCAATGGTAAGAAAACCAAAGGTGGAAGATTTTGAAAATTTAGGAAATATTACTACTTTTGGCGACTTCTTTCGTAATAGAGTTACCAAAATACTCCTAATTGTAGCCTTAGCTAACTTGGGTAGTTCATTGGGAACTTTTATTGGTGGAGCTAAAGTTATTCAAATATTCATCGATACAGTTTTTTCTTAACTAATAAAAAGGATATTCAAGGGGAAATACTTCCCCTTGAGAACCCCTAAAAGAAAAATACAATTCAAAGAAATGCTATCTTGTTTTACCAACAAGCTATTCAAGGGGAATCTTTCCCCTTGAATAGCTCTGAATTCAAATTAAACCCTAACTCAAAATTACCTAAGCAAAAAAAAAGGGGGGGATTAATTCCCCTTTTTTTACTTAATAGATTATCTTATTAACTTGCTTCAATTTTTATTTCTTTCGGTTTTTCTTCCACTTTAGGAAGAGTAATTTCTAATATCCCATTATTGTATTTAGCTTTAATCTTATTTTTATCTACACCTATGGGTAAAGAAATAGTCCTGATATACTTGCCATAAGCCCTTTCACTATAGTAATAATCTTCTCTCTTAACATCTTTGTCTTTCTCAATTTCCCCTTCCACAGTAAGATTATTATTGCTTATAGAAATTTTGAGGTCCTTTTTGTCTACTCCCGGCAGATCAATCTTAGCTATCAATTTATCTTTCTGATCAATCAAATCAGTAGCCGGTAACCATACTCTTTCTTCTTCTCTACTCTTTCTTCTGCTTCTACGCCCTTCTGTTCTTTCCATCAGATCAAAGAAATCATCAAAGAAACTACGTATAAATTGATCTCTTGGTTCCCAACGAGTCATATCCATAATTCAAACCCCCCTTATTTTTTAAAATATTTTTTAATATCTTTCCTTATCTATCATTTACTTTATTCAAGGGGAATCCTTCCCCTTGAGAACCCCTGTAAGAAAATACAATACAATTCTAAGAAATGCTATCTTGTTTTATCAAACAAGATATTCAAGGGGAATCCTTCCCCTTGAGAACCCCTAATTAACCTTAAGGTAATATTTATCACCCTCACCTTGCCTCTCCCTTCTAAGGGAGAGGAATTATGATGATGAGCATAACTGTATTCAGTTTAAATACACCATAGGCAAAACATAAATTCGGTATACGTTATACGTAATACGATATACCATTTAGTCATTGCCAGAAGCCAATCCAGTAATAAGTAACCAGTAATAAG
>DKFO01000029.1:14472-37129 GCA_002452835.1 Candidatus Atribacteria bacterium UBA6794
ACGGTATACCATATTCACCCTCACCCTACCTCACCCTTCTAAGGGAGAGGGATATGGTACTAGCACGAGGTATAGGAATTATTGAAATTCCGATACCTCAAAATAATCAAGTAATATTTTTAAGGAATTTTTAATCATATTTAATTCATTATCAGTAATTTTTTGTTGTAAACTTTTTTCTAATTTCTCTTGATTTTCTTTTATCTTTTCCTTTGCTTCTATTCCTTTTTTGGAAAGGGTAACTGCTACTGAACGTCTA
Organism: Candidatus Atribacteria bacterium UBA6794; assembly: GCA_002452835.1. Classification (GTDB taxonomy): domain Bacteria; phylum Atribacterota; class Phoenicimicrobiia; order Phoenicimicrobiales; family Stramentimicrobiaceae; genus Oleihabitans. The sequence continues at coordinate 14,732 of DKFO01000029.1, forward strand.
TCTCGGCTGCTTGTTCTACGAATAAAATACCCCTTTTGAACCAGGTTATTTATGACCCTGCTACTTCTTGATGGTGATAACTCCATCACTTTGGCCATTTCCCTACAGGTCATTTCCTGTTCATCTTCGAAAGCCATAATACCTCGATATTCAGTAATAGAAAGATCATTAATTATTCCCAGATATTCTCGGTCAATTATCTTATCTATTTTTAAATTAGCAATGAGATCCAGAATATAATCATTCATACTTCACTATACATGTTATTAACAACTAATGCTATTAGCATATTTTATGCTAATTATATTATATATAATTTAATTACCTTGTCAAGCACATTTTTTTTATTTTTTTTAAAAAGTATTCTTGGTTAAGCTAATACAATTCTTTTGCTTTTTGATATCTTCGAATGAGATTATTGGTAGAACTATCATGAGAGAGTTCTCTTATTTTTTTATCTTTAATTTCTCTTACAATTTTGGAAGCTAATTCTTTGCCCAATTCTACTCCCCATTGGTCAAAGGAATTTATCTTCCAGATTACTCCCTGGGTAAATACCATATGCTCATACAAAGCTATAAGCTTACCTAATGTGGAGGGGGTTAATCTGGGTAATATAATCATACTAGAAGGACGATTCCCTTCAAAGGTGCGATAGGGAATTAGTTTCTCAGTAATACCTTCTGCTTTTACCATCTGCTCTGTTTTTCCAAAAGCCAATGCCTCTGCCTGAGCAAATAAATTGGAAATAAGTAAATCATGATGGACACCAATTTTAGGTAATGGTTCTAAAAAAGCAATAAAATCACAGGGAATCAGTTTAGTACCTTGATGAATTAATTGATAGAAAGAATGCTGACCATTGGTACCGACTTCACCCCAGTAAATAGGTCCTGTTTGATAAGATACCTTACTACCGGTAATGTCTACATTTTTACCATTACTCTCCATAGTAAGCTGCTGGAGATAAGCCGGAAAACGTTTCAGGTATTGTTCATATGGTAGCACTGCTACCGTTTGTGACCCAAAAAAATTGTTATACCAGATACCTAAGAGAGCCATCATAACCGGTATATTTCTGGCAAAAGTGGTTTTCCGAAAATGTTCATCTATCTGGTGAAATCCATCCAGCAATTGATAAAAATTTTCTGGACCAATGGCAATCATAGTAGAAAGACCAATTGCAGAGCATAATGAATATCTACCACCAACCCAGTCCCAGAAAACAAACATATTTTCAGGTGCAATACCAAATTCTTTTACCTTAGCAATATTAGTGGACACAGCTACAAAATGCTTGCTAATTGCCTCACTATCTTTAAGATGAGACAGGAGCCAGGCTTTGGCAGTCTGGGCATTAGTCATTGTTTCTAAAGTAGTAAAGGTTTTAGAAGAAATAATAAATAATGTTTCTTCAGGATTAAGACCATATACTGTCTCTCTAAAATCAGTTCCGTCAACATTAGAAATAAAGGCAAAATTCATTTCACGGAGACTGTAGTAACGCAAAGCTTCATAAGCCATTTCTGGACCAAGATGAGAACCACCAATGCCTATATTGATAATATTTCGAATTGGTTTTCCAGTAAATCCCTTCCATCTTCCGCTGCGAACCTGATTGGTAAAACTAGACATTTTCTCAAGTACCTCATGAACCTTTACCACTACATCTTCGCCATCAACTATAATAGAACTGTTCCTGGGAGTACGTAAGGCTATATGTAATACTGGCCGATTTTCGGTAATGTTGATTTTATCCCCGCGAAACATAGCATCGATATAATCAGGTAATCCTGCCTCTTCTGCCAATTGTAATAATAATTGAATTGTTTCTTCTGTTACCCGGTGTTTAGAATAATCAAAATATATACCTGCCTCTTCTATTACCATTTTCTCCCCTCGCCGTGAATCATCAGCAAATAATTGACGTAAATGCATCTTACTTATTTTCTGGTAATGTTCTTCCAATAATTTCCAGGAATGGTAAGCATTGTTTGACTCTCTTTCTTTCTTTTTCATATCTTTTCTCTCCAAAACTTATTTTTTCTAAATTTTTTAACCTCAGCTTAGTATTTTCTCTACTTCCTAATCTTACTATTTATTGTAACAATTAACTAATGACTTATCTATATATTTTTAACATCCTTTGTAAGATCCTTACTATTTTTACTATTAAATGGTAGATAAATGAGATATACTTATAAAAAATGTATTTAAGAAAAGAAGGAGATTAACCATGTCAAAAGTATTTAAAGTACAGGCAATCTGGTTAGGTGGTACCAAAATGGAAAGTGAAACAAGGGGATTCAAAATGCTTATGGATAAACCTAAAGAAGAAAATGGCACCAATTTAGCCCCCAAACCTGCTGAAGTATCTTTACAAGCTCTCGGAAGTTGTCTCTTATTTGCTTATCTTTATGCGGCAGATAAGCTAAAAGTTGCTATTGAAGGTTTAAAAGTAGAGATAGAGGGTGAGGTTATACCCGGTGGCTGGCTAGATGAATATAACAATAAGCGAACTGGTTTTAAGACTGTTCAATTTGAAGTACAGGTTAACACCAGCCATTCTAAGGAAGAAATAGAAAAAGTTCATAATCTGGCCTTAAAAGCATCACCGATGTATGATAATTTCACTCGCCCAGTGAAAGTTAATGGCTCTTTTATTATCCAGTAATCACGCCATGTATCCACTCTTAATCAGGAGGGATCCCCTCCTGATTAAGATAATCTACTAATATATGTTAATATATATTCTACTTGACGGAAACATATGTTTGCTTTATAATGAAATTAGCTGGGCAATCTATAAAATTTATAATAAGGAAAATTTTCAATGGCCAATAAAGAAGCACTTACTAAAAAACAGAAGATGGCGCTTGAGCTTATTCGAATTAAAATTCAACAAACGGGCTACCCACCAACAGTTCGGGAATTATGTGTAGCCTTAGGTGTTCGTTCCTCTGCCACTGCCTTTAAATACCTAAAAATCCTGGAACAGAAAGGCTATATCAAACGAGAGAAAGAGAAAACAAGGGCAATTAGATTAATGCCTCGAATACGTAATCTACCCTTAGTTGGCAAAGTTGCCGCTGGTAATCCATTACTGGCCTTAGAAGAATATAGTGAGGTAATTCCGGTACCAGAGGAATTAGCCGGCAAAGAGGGAACTTTTCTGGTTCGAGTGGAGGGAGATAGTATGATTGGTGATCATATCCTGGATGGAGACTATGTGATAGTCCAGCCCCAGAATGAGGCAGATAACGGAGATATTGTCATCGCTCTGCTCAACCAGGAAGAGGTAACAGTCAAACGATTTTACCAAAACAGAGATAAAATAATCTTAAAACCATCTAACCCGACCTACCAGCCTATCATTACCAGAGACATAATAATTTTAGGCAAGGTAATCGGTATTATTCGACGATTCAATGGAAGGAAATAAAAAATTATGCTTTATATAGGAACTTCCGGTTTTAGTTATCAGGACTGGATTGGTCCTTTTTATCCAGAAAACATCAATAAAGGAGATATGCTCACCTTTTATGCCTCCCAATTTAATGCAGTGGAAATTAACTCTTCCTTTTACCGAATTACACCGCCAGCTGTTTTTTATCATCTCCAGCGTAAAGTCCCGGCTGACTTTAAATTTGTGGTAAAGGCCAATCAAGGAATAACCCATGTTCGAGATAAAAATGAGTCTGTCTTTCAGGAATTTATAGCTTCCCTCAAACCACTTCGAGCCAGTAATAAATTGGGTGGCATCCTGGCTCAATTCCCCTACTCTTTTCACTATAACAGTAACAACCTTGATTATCTCCTCTATGTAAAGGAACAAATGAATAATATTCCTCTGGTTGTTGAGTTTCGAAATATATATTGGGTGAAGGAGGAGATATTTGATTTTCTCAGAAAAAACGAGATAGGCTTTTGTATGGTAGATCAACCACCTTTACCAGGACTAATCCCTCCTCTGGTAGTAGTAACCTCCCGGTTAGGTTATCTCCGTTTTCATGGGCGTAACAAAGAAAAATGGTGGCAGCATGAACAGGCCTATCAGCGCTATGATTATCTCTATAGCCAAGAGGAATTACAGGAGTGGATACCAAAGATTAAACAGATTATTACTCAGACTACCGACCAGTATATCTTTCTGAATAATCACTATAAGGGAAAGGCAACTAAAAATGCCTTGCTGTTGATGAAATTACTACGACCGGAGATAAAGACTGGTAGTACTACTATAGACAAGGACATTCAGGATATGTCAAAAGAATAGTAACCAAAATCAAATTATTTTTTTTCATAAAAGAGCAAACATATGTTTACTAAACATTAAGGAAGGGAAATGATTTATGAGTTTTACCCATTTGCATCTGCATTCTCAGTACAGTTTACAGGATGGATTAGGCAGTATCGATCAGATTCTCAGCCAGGCCCAGAAGCTCAAGATGAAGGCTATAGCCCTGACTGACCATGACGGAATGTTGGGGGGCATTGAATTCTATAAAAAAGCTACCCAGGCCGATATTCAACCAATCCTTGGTTGTGAACTGCGAATCAAAAGTGAATTTTTATCCAACAGGATAACTCACCTGATACTTTTAGCCAAAAATACTATCGGATACCGCAATCTCTGCCAGCTAATCAGTAAGGCACACCTATCCAATCATCAGGGTATACCAGCTATTGACCGAGCAATACTTCCCAGCTACCATGAGGGACTAATTGCCCTCTCCGGTTGTCTTCAGGGAGAAATTACACTTCTTATTATCCAGAAAGAATACCAAAAGGCTGAAACAGCTGCTCGATGGTTCCAAAAACTGTTCGGCCCAGAAAATTTTTACCTGGAAATTTCCTTTCATGGATTGGAACAAGAAAAAATTATTAACCAGTACCTTATCGCCCTGGGAGAAAAATTAGCTATTCCCTTAGTAGCCACTAACAATGTTCACTACCCAAAACAAGAACAGGCTCCTTTTCAAAAGATCGTAAATATCATTGCCCATCAAGGTGGTCAGGAATGCTTTCATCATCATCCCCTACCCAATCACCAGTATTATTTAAAATCAGGAGCTGAAATGAAAGAACTTTTCTCCTTTATCCCCGAGGCAGTTCAGAATACAGAAAAGATCGCCGAACAATGCCAGTTTAAAGTGGAACTGGGCAAGACCCGATTGCCTTCCTATCAGCCTCCTGAACCTTATTCTACTGCTGAATATTTAGAAAAATTATGTCTGGAAGGTCTAAAAAAATACTATCCAGATCCCTCCAGCCAAGCCTTTTACCGTATGAAATACGAATTAGAGATTATCAACCAGATGGGTTTTGCTGGCTATTTTCTGATGGTCAGAGATATCGTTCATTTTGCCAAACAAAACAATATCCCGGTTGGACCAGGAAAAGGCTCTGCAGCAGGAAGTCTGGTATCCTATCTGCTCAATATTACCGAAGTAGACCCTCTGAAGTTTAAACTTTTTTTCGAACGATTTCTTAATCCTCAGCGCGTTGATCTGCCAGATATTGATATCGATTTTGGACAAATAGGTAGAGATAAAGTAATTGCCTATATCTTTCAACGATTCGGGCGAGAACAGGTAACCCACGTCTCCACCATCAATACCTATGCTGCCCGCTCAGCAGTAAGAGATGTGGGTAGAGCTCTGGGTTTTTCCTATCAAGAGCTAAACAAGATTGCCAGCATGATGCCTTCCTTCTCCTCACCAGGAGTGATTAGGGCTTCCTTAAAACATCTGCCAGAGTTAAAGCAATTTCCCTATCAAAAAGAACCCCTGCGTTCTTTATTCTCTTATGCTCAGTTTCTGGAGGGGAAACCGCGCCATCTTTCCGTTCATGCCTCTGCCATCATTATCGCTGATCAACCATTAGCTAATCTGGTTCCCCTAACCCTTAGCCCTGAAGGAGAGATAATCAGCCAATATCAAAAAGAAAGTATTAAAGAACTGGGGTTATTAAAAATTGATATCCTGGGCTCCAGAAGCTTAACAGTACTCCAGCAGACTCTACACAGTCTTGCCCGAAAGAAAATCAACATCAATTTAAGGCAAATTCCTTTAGATGATCCACTAACTTTCTATACCCTAAAAAAAGGAAAAACTCTAGGTGTTTTTCAGTTGGAAAGTTCAGGAATGTCTTCTCTCTTAAAACAGTTATCACCATCTACTCTGGAAGATTTGATTGCTGCCCTTTCTCTTTACCGTCCCGGTCCACTGGATAGTGGAATGACTGAACAGTATCTAAAAAGAAAAAGTGGTCAGGCCCTGATTCAATATCCTCACCAACGACTGCAGAAGATATTAAAAGATACCTATGGGGTCATCCTGTACCAGGAACAGGTTATGCAGGTTGTCTCCGCCCTTGCCGGTTTAAGCCCGGGTGAAGCTGATCTTTTCCGCAGGGCAATCAGTTCTCGCTCACCAGTGGCCATGGAAGAACAGCGTCATAATTTCTTAATAAAATCTGCCGAGGAGGGGCTTAGCCAACAAGAAGCCCAAAATATTTTTAACCTGATTGCTAAATTCGCCTACTACGGTTTTAATAAAGCACATAGTACCTCTTATGCTCTGCTCTCTTATCTTACTTGCTACCTGAAAGTGCATTACCCGGCAGATTATTTAGCCGCCCTGCTTAGCTATGGTATGGGTTATTATGACCCAGACCGTTATATCCAGGAAGCACGCCGTTTTGGAATTCCCATCTTACTGCCTGATATCAACAAAAGCCAGGCCGGCTTTTCTGTAGAGGGAGAGGCTATACGGGTTGGACTTATGAGGGTAAAAGGTATGGGTATCAAACAACTAAATGGCATTTTGAGGACCAGAGAAAAAGAGGGCCCTTTTGTCTCTCTCTATGATTTTTGTGCCAGAACTGCCTCTTTGAGAATAAGCAAAAGGGTAATTGAAAATCTGATTAAAGTTGGTGCCTTTGATTTTACAGGACACCCCAGATCGGTATTACTAACTCTGTTACCACTTATTATTCGGGAAACTAAAAAGGAGGAAAGATAATGTCAACTCCTATAAAATTTCAAACGAAAATTCACAGTATCAATCCATTACCTGAAAAAGGTATTCCCGCCTACCATTTCTCTCCTTCTGAGCTTCTGGAGATGGAAAAGGAAATTTTGGGTATCTATGTCAGTAATCATCCCCTCGCCCTCTATCGGGAAAAGTTAGCAGCTCAAACCAGAGGCGGACCAATTCTGATTAGAAGTCACCATATTGCCCAATTAAAAGCAGGACCACCTATCCTTATTGCTGGTCTTTTAATTCAGGTCAGAAGGCAATTCACCAGACAGCATCAAGTTATGGCCTTCCTCCTTTTGGAAGATGAAACAGGTCTCTTTGAAGCTATCGCTTTCCCTGAGGTATTCCATAACTATTTCTCACTACTGGTTAAAGATATATTGCTACTTATCAAAGGGAAAGTAAGTGAGGAAAGTAAGGAAGAAAAAATAATTATCCAGGAAATTAGTAATCTTCCTTCCTTTTTAGGGGAGAATACTCCATGATTAAACTCAAGAAATTGAAATAAGGATGATTCTAATATGACTATTTCTCAGCAGCGCTCTATTATTCATTTAGATTTAGATGCCTTCTTTGCCTCAGTAGAACAACGAGACAATCCCCAATACCGGGATAAACCACTTATAGTAGGTGGTATATTACAGAAAAATGGGAAATTATCCCGTCGCGGAGTGGTTTGTTCTGCCTCCTATCAGGCTAGAAAATATGGCATTCATGCTGGCATGCCTATCTGGGAAGCACAGCAAAAATGTCCCCAAGCAATTTTTGTTCCAGCACGTATCTGGTATTATAGTGATGCTTCTCAACAGTTTTTCCAAATATGCAGTGATTATACCCCTTTTATTGAACCTCTAAGTACTGATGAGGCTTTCCTGGATGTTACCAGCTGTGAAGCCCTGTTCGGTACCGTAGTGGAAATTGCCCGTAAGATTAAAACAAGAATTAAAGAGGAATTATACCTTCCTGTCTCCGTCGGAATTGCCTCTAACAAATTCCTGGCCAAAATTGCCACCAATCTGGGTAAACCTGATGGTTTCTTTATTCTACCAGATGAAAAAGTGGTAGCTATTTTATCTACACTCCCCATCACCGAATTATGGGGCATTGGGGAAAAAACAGCACAGAAGCTCAATCGGGCTGGTATCTTTACTATAAAACAATTACTCCTGATGCCGGATATTATTTTAGAGGCAATTTTAGGTGAAAATGGCCCCAAATTAAAACTCTTAGCACAAGGTATAGATCATAGTCCCATTAATTGTTCTGAAGAAGTAAAATCAATTGGAAGAGAGATGACTTTCCCGGAAAACATAACGGATAGAGAGAGACTAACAAAAATTCTCTTAGAACTCAGCCAGCATATTGGCTATACTGCACGTAAAAAGGGATATTCAGGTAAAACTATTACCTTAAAAGTACGCTTTGCTAATTTTAAAACGGTACAAAAATCTACCTCACTTAACTGGTCTACCAATCTGGATGACCTTATCTTTCAGCAAAGCAAAGAACTGTTAAATTCAATTAATATCAAAGAACCGGGGGTACGATTATTAGGAATTAAGCTCTCCTCTTTACAGAAGGGTAAGCAACCTAAACAGCTCAGTTTTTTAGCCCATCAAGATTGGGAAGAAAAATGGAGTAAACTAATTTATTCTGTAGATAAAATTCAAGAAAAACACGGGCCGCATTTGATCCAGCGAGCTGCCCTGTTAAAAGAAGCAAGTAACATGGTAAAAACTACAAATGGATCAATTGAAACTGGGATCCTAAAACAGGATCTTTCCAGACCTCAATTCTGACCGGAAAAGCATCTTTCAATATAGAAAGGTGAGTAATTACCAGAATCTTATCAAAATCATTTTGAATGGCATTGATGGCCAGAATAAGTTTCTGCAGTCCCTCCTCATCTTGAGTCCCAAAACCTTCATCAATTACCAGAGTCCTCAGCCGTGCTCCAGCTCTATAAGTTAACAATTTAGAAAGAGCAATACGGATAGCAAAATCAATACGAAAAGTTTCTCCACCACTATAGAGTTCATAAGGCCTGATACCCATCTCATCATGAATTTTAATATCTAAAGTCTCTTTCACTTCACCACTTTGTAACTCTCTCAGAGATTCAAAACTAACGGTAGTCTGTTCATCAGTTAATCTGGCTAAAATAGCATTGGCTTCCTCTTCCAGCTCAGGTATGGTATTTTCAATAATCATAGCTGGTATACCATTTTTGCCAAAGGCCATAATTAGCTTCTCATAAATCTCTTTTTTAGATAATAGTTTTTGTTGTCTTTCTGCAATATTTTTTTGTTCTTCCTGGTATTGCTCAATCTTAGTCAACTTTTCTTGGCTTGCTCCCTTTTTTAAAAACAGTTGGTCTTGCTCTTTCTGTAATTGTACTAAAATTTTTTGTTGCATCGCCATGGTCTTTTCTAAATCAGGTAATTCTGCCACCTTCTTAGTTAATGTTTCATAGCTCTGTTCTAATTGGTCTATACTTGCTTTTTTATTCTTAAGCAATTGACTTATTTCTAATTTTTCCTCTGCTAAATTGGTCAATGATTTTTTAGCTTCTAATAATTTTTCTCTTTGTAAAGGAACCTCTTTTAATGCTTCTAATTTCTGGCTAATCGCCAGGTATTTCTGATCACTGTAATTTTGTTCCTTAATCTGTTTTTCGATTTCAGATAATTTTTCTCTTTCTTGCCGGGCAAACTTATTCTGACTAATCTGCACTTGAAGGGACTTTATTTTCTGCTCTAACTCCTTCAATTGCCTGGCAGCATTCTCTGCCTCTTTAACCATTAAATAGCAGGTGTTAAGTCTATTTTGAATTTCATCCTTTTTTGGTAATTCTTTCTGAATTTTTTTCCATTCCTGTTGTAAGATATTCTTTTTATCGGTTAATTGTAGGTTCTCTTTACTCAGTTTCCCAATTTCCAGTTCATTCTTCTTAATAGTCTCTCTTAAGTTTATCTTTATTTTTTCCTTTTTCTGCTCATCAAGCGGTGATTGACATAAGGGACAAGCCTTCTGGGTGCCCTCCCTGAGCAGACTAATTTTTTCCTCATCTTTTTCTATTTCCTCTTTTAATCTCTTAATCTGGTTATGATTACTTTCCAATTTTATATTGATTAAATTACCTTCCCGTTCAATCTGTTCTTTTTTAACCATTAAAGCGTTTAATTGGTTTAATTGTAATTCCAGATTACCTATTTCCTGTTTCACCTGAGCTAAAGAATTTACTTTATCCTGCACTTCACGATACTTTTCTCTATTTTGTTCTAATTGAACTAAAAGATAGTTTTTACTATTGGCAATCTCATTTTCTACTTCTCTTTTCGCCTTCTCTAATTCTCGATATTTCTGCATCAGAGCTAACAGCTGCTGGCTCTGTTGAGATAAATCTAAATACTCATCATAAGCAGATAAAATTTCCTTCTCCTGTGATAATATGACCTGGTAATTATTAATTCTTTCTGCTATCCTTTTTTTTCTTCTCTCATACTCCGACAATTCTTTTTGTTCCTTTTTTATGCTAACCTTCAATTCTTCTGCTTTTTGCTGATCATAATAAAGTTTATTATATTCTTTCTCTAACTGCTGTATAGTCTCCTTTTTTTCACTAATGCTTAACTTTTTTTCTTGTTCTTCCTGTTCCATTAATCTAATTTCGTTTAATACTGAATTTTTCTGAGCAACTTCCTTACTAATTTGCTCCAACCTGCTCTGGAAAGCAATAATCTCTTTTTCTACCTCTCGCATATGCTGGCGTGCCAGTACTGAAAGTGCTTCATAATGGGAAAGACCCAATACTTCAGCTAAAATCTCTTTTCGTTCCCGGGCACTCTTACGGGTAAATTCATCAACTCTTCCCTGTAAAATGAAGGCAGAATTAATAAAAGTATTATAGTCCATTCTTAATAAACTATTAATTCTCTCTTGAGTCTGACGAATAGAAGGGGCAGACAAGGAAATAAAATCATTCTTTTGTGAATCAAATACCTGTAACTCAAGTTCACTATGATTCTTATTTCTTATAATAGAAAATTTTCTAATAATACGATATCGTTCTCCTTCCAAATCAACAATCAAATCAACCCACATCTGGTTTTCTCCTATTTTTAATAATCCCCTATCAGCCTTTTTCTCCTCATGTGCTTTTCTACCCTCACCCCATATAGCCCAGGTTAGGGCATCCAACAGGGCTGATTTTCCTTGCCCGTTTTTCCCAGAAAGACAGGCAATATTAAACTGAGTAAAATCAAGTGGAGGAACTTCTTTCCCATAACTTAAAAAGTTATACATTTGCAACTTAACCGGAATCATTATTCCTCCTTCCCTGATGGTTCATTTCTATGATACAATTCCTGTTGTAATTGTTGAGTAATTTTTTTCAAATCTTTCTCCCAAGTTTTCCAATTTTGTAATTTAAGGTACTCTTGTAAGGCAGAATAAATATCCATATCTTCCGAAAGGCTACTTCTTCTGATTGTTGATGATTTTGCTGGTAGATTTCTGGTAATACTGGTGACTAAAAAAGCCTCCTGCAAGGCTTCATCAATTTTCTTAAAATCAATGTTCTTATTCTGCTCATCGCTAACCTCATAATTAATGCGTACTAAAGCATCTTTCAGGTCATATTCCTCAATTTCTGCTATTAAATCCTCAGTGGGATTCAGACTGTCCCCTATTTTTGCTTCAATAGTAATCATTTTACGTACTGGAAGAGGAATAAATTCGTAGTTAACTCTTCCTTGCTCATCAATACTTCCAATACAAAAACCTTTATCCTCTTTCTCTTCGCCAAAATTAATCCTATCTATGCTACCACAATAAACTATAGGTGGATTACCAGCATCATTTAAATTCTGATACCGGTGAATATGACCCAGGGCAATATAATCACAAGGAGTGTCTCTAAAAAACTGGGTGGCAATAACTGGATCATAGCCCATTGTGGCATAATTTTCAGAACCAGAAAAAACCGCCTCAGTTACCGTTAAATGAGCCGCTAATATTTTGGGATACCTCTTATCTAACTGATTTATCAAATTAATTATCGTTTTTTGCAGGCGTTTTTGTATTTTTCTGTTAATTAAATTTATATCACTATCCCGGTATTCCTCTTTTTGCAGATATTGATTTCTGGTAGGCCAGGGTATTCCTATTACCTGAATGAGACCTTTTCTAGTTGGTAAACTAATCAACTGAGGTTCGGTAACAACCCATATATTGGGAACACCTAATGTTTGGAAAATATCCAGAGCGCTGGCTCTCCCATAAGTTAGAGGATTATCATGATTTCCATTAATCAAAATAGTAGGTATATTTTCTTTACTTAAGCGATAAATCTGGCTGGCAAATTCCCGCTGATGAGTGGGGCTGGGACTGTTATTTTTATAAGCATCACCACAAAAGAGGGCAAAATCTACCTTTTCTTCTAAGGCAATATCAATAGCAGTAGTTAGTGACCGTATAAAATCAGTTAGGCGAGAGTGTAATCCAGTATGGGTATCAATGCGCCCATAATTTTCTACCCCTAAATGAATATCGGCTAAATGTAGAAATTTAATCATAGTACTTGCTCCCAATTCCAAGATATTCAAGGGGAATTCTTCCCCTTGAGAACCCCTTAATTATCAGTATTGAGTATCTAGTATCGAGTAAATAGTGTAAATGTTAGTTAAAAAATAAAGAAAAATTCCTTTTAAAGAAATGCTATCTTGTTTTACCAACAAGATATTCAAGGGGAATTCTTCCCCTTGAGATCCCCTGAAACCCCTCTTTTATCACCCTCACCTTACCTCTCCCTTCTAAGGGAGAGGGATATGGTACTAGCATATCATATTATCTACATTAAGGATAAATATTTTAAAGTATCGAAATTGCTTGGCAATTACGATAATCAGGGGAGAGAATTCCCCTCTTGAAAGGGGTGTCCCGAAGAGACGGGGTGTTCCCTTTGAAAAATCCTGAATTTAATCCCTTAACAATGTTTTATTATATTCTGGCATATATTTTGTCTTTAATGGCTTTGGTCATAAATCGTCTTCCTTATTTTAAGGCATAGGAATTATTAAAATTCCTATGCCTCAAAATCCAAGTCGATTCCAATGGGACAGTGGTCAGACCCTTTGACCTCTGCTTGAATAAAGGCTGATTTTAAATTAGGCTCTAAATTTTTGCTAATAAAGAAATAATCAATTCTCCATCCTACATTACGTTCTCTTGCTTTGGTCTTATAATCCCACCAGCTATACTGTCCTGGCTCAGGGTGAAAATAACGAAAGGTATCAATAAAACCTAATTGAAGTAAACGGTCAATCCATTCTCGTTCCATAGGGAGAAAACCAGAGACCTTTTCATTCTCTTTAGGGCGAGCCAGGTCAATTTCCTTATGGGCGGTATTAACATCACCACCAATAATAATTTTTTTGCCCAGTTTAAGCAAATCATGGGCCTTCTTTAAAATTGTTTCATAAAAATCCAACTTAAATTGTAATCTTTCCTGGGAAGCCTTACCATTGGGAAAATAGATATTAAATAATATAAATTCCGGAAAATCAGCCTGCATAAAACGCCCTTCGGCATCAAAACGAGGGATCCCCAACTTATCAGAAAAGTTTTCCGGTTTTATCTTAGTCCAGAGAGCAACTCCACTATAGCCTTTTCGCTCTGCCTGGGCAAAATAGCTATAGTAACCATCTCTGTGTAAAAGATCTTCAGGTATCTGCTCCAGACTTGATTTTATTTCCTGAATACAATAAATATCTGCCTGTTGTTCATCAAACCACTTCAAAAAATTCTTATTGTATACTGCCCTTAAGCCGTTGACATTCCATGATAATAATCTCATTAATTAACCTCGGTAAATAACAAGATATTCAGGGGAGGTATCCCCTGAAACCCCTCAATTATTAGTATTGAGTATATAGTATTGAGTATATAGTATTTAGTATATAGTGTAAATTTTAGTTAAAAAATAAAGAAAAATACCTTAATAAAGAAAAGCTATCTTGTTTTATAAACAAGATAATCAAGGAAGATTCTTCCCCTTGAGAACCCCTGAATTAAATAATTAGCTACCCTTCACGATTTCTACTCCCTTGCTCGCCCCAATACGAGTTGCCCCTGCTTCCACCATCTGTAAAGCAGTTTTATAATCTCTAATACCACCGGCTGCCTTAACCCCCATATCTTTTCCAACTATCCTGCGCATTAATTTCACATCCTCTACAGTAGCACCGCCCTTTTCAAAACCAGTTGAAGTTTTTACAAAATGAGCCCCAGCTTCACCAGCAATTTGACAGCCAATTTCCTTTTCCTGATCAGTTAATAAGCAATTTTCCAAAATTACCTTACAAATCAATCCCTGAACAGAAGTTACCACTAATTTAATATCAGCCAGGACTTTCTTATAATCTCTGTCCTTTAAGGCAGAAATATTGATAACCATATCAATTTCCTTCGCTCCTTCTTTGGCGGCTTCTTCTGCTTCGTAGGCTTTAACCCGTGATAAGGTTGCCCCCAGGGGAAATCCTACCACAGAACATATTTTAACTTCTGAATCGGCTAAAAAGGCCTTAGCTAAAGGTATAAAACAGCTATTGATACAAACTGCATAAAAATGATATTGCAAGGCTTCTTGGCAAAGCGTTTCGATCTGAATACCGGTAATATCAGGGCGCAAGTTGGTATGGTCAATTAATTGGGCAATATTGTTACGGGCTAATTTCTGAGCAATTTCCATAGAAATTATTTCTGGCATAACATTTTTACCTTTCATATATATTATTAAAAATTTTATTTATTGATTATTTTGGTGTAATTTCAGCCGCCAATGGTTTATGTGATTTTCGGTCAAGGAATAGCTTTACCCTGGAATCTGACAATACAAAATTCTTCTTGCTAATTTTCTTACCATGCCCTAAGATAATATTCTCTATTTTACATTTTCCTTTACAATTACACCTGATTAATTTCCCTTCTTTAGAATAAACTGCTATATGCAGAGATTTAGGGGAGATATAGTTAATTTTTTTGGCAATTACTGGAATACTTTGTGCTACCAGGCGATGCATAATTTTATAGAATAGGTCAGAACCCACCTTCTTTTTAAAAGCAGAAAAGGTAGAATGAGCAGGAGTTTTTAGGTAGTGATGGAATCCACATATTAGACAATATTTAGTGTTATAGCGTAATAGTTCAGCTAACTGGCGATTGGAATCTACTTCGCCTAGATAGAGAAGTAATTGGGCTTTAAATAAAGAAACAGGAGTATACGTCAGTTTCTTGCTATGGAAATATCGTTCCTTAATTAAAGGATCAATAAAAGACCAGTCGATTGAATCATAGATCATCTTAAGTGGGTCATTCTTTTTAATCTTTTGATAGGCTTCATAAGTAGAAAATGAAAATTGTTGTCTCTCGTTTTTCTCCATTAAGTTCTATTTCCACAAAATTTTCCCTAATTTAGTTAAATTCGGGTCATGGTTATCAAAAATTCTGGGCTAATGCTAATTTCTTTTAAACTTTTAAGATAAAGAAGGAAAGGTTTCCCCGCTAAAACCCCTAAATTAATTTATCTTTTATACTTTTTTCTTAAAAAAGTAGGTATATCAAGGTCCTCTTTATCTTTGTATTTTTTGGTAAGATCAAGGTTATCCACTGCTTCTGCTATGGATTTCTCATTATCTAAATCTAATTCTTTTACTTTTGGTATAGAACTTTCCGATAGATGCTCAGAACTGTAAGGGGAAATATTTTCTTTCTTACTCTCTTTCTGCTCTAATCTTTCCTTTACCGAAATTGTTTCTGAACTTTTCTGATAAACAGGCATGGCTTCTTCGCATTTAGTAGCAATTACAGTAACTCTTATTTCATCCTGCATATTTTCTGAGATTATAGCACCAAAGACAATATTAGCATCTCTGCCAGCTGCCTTGGAGACCAGATCAACAATCTCATTAATTTCATAGAGACTCATATCTAATCCACCAGTTACATTAACCAGTATGGAATTAGACCCCTTAATAGATACCTCCAGTAAGGGACTGGAAATAGCTGCTTCGGCTGCAGTAGTAGCTTTATTGTTACCCCGTCCTATACCAATCCCTACTAAAGCTAATCCAGCATCCTTAATAACCGCTCTTACATCTGCTAAATCAAGATTAATTAAGCCTGGGGTAGTAATTAAATCGGCGATAGCCTGCACGGATTGCCTTAATACTCGATCAGTGATTTCAAAAGCCTCTTTAACCGAAGTATCTTTGCTAATCATAGTTAGTAGGCGGTCATTAGAAATTGTTATCAGAGCATCAACCTGCTTCTTAAGCTCTTCGATCCCCTGTTCAGCCTGTATTATGCGTTTTCTACCTTCAAAACTAAAGGGACGCGTTACCACTCCAATAGTCAGTGCCCCTTCTCTTTTGGCAATTTCAGCAATAACAGGAGCAGCACCACTTCCGGTGCCTCCACCCATGCCTGCCGTAATAAAGACAATATCAGCATCTTCTAATACCTTAGCAATGGCATTCCTATCCTCTTCCGCCGCCTTTTTACCAATTTCTGGGTCACCACCAGCCCCCAAGCCTCGAGTTGTTAATTTACCAATTTGTACTTTCTGGCTGGCTTGAGATAAAGAGAGTGCCTGTAAATCAGTATTAATAGCTATTAGTTGTAAACCATTGATACGGTGATTAGCCATTTCTTCAATGGCATTATTACCGCTTCCTCCGATACCAATTACCTTAATATTGACAAAATTTTCTACTTCTGGTACTTCTTGGGGTACTCTCTCTGCTATATTGCGATAACTCAAATCACCATCCCCATTAATGGGACTGAATTTAGTTGGTTCTTTTGCTAAGCCCTGGGAAGTATCTCTAATTAACTCCTGTTTATAGTCCATGATTTTAGTAAAGCCGCGTGCTAATTTTTTCTTTTTCAAAGGAAATCACCTCTTGAGCAAGTTCTGAATAATCTTCTGCTCCGTGAGATTTTGGGTCATAGTAAATAATAGGAATCCCCTGGCTGGTAGATTCTACTAAAGAAATATTCTTTCTGATAATAGTTTTAAAAACTCTTTCTTTAAAAAAATCTCTAGTTTCTTCAATAACTTCTTTTGCAATATTACTCCTGGTATCGGCAATGGTAATCAAGACATAAATTTCTAAAAAATGATGTAAATTTTGATGAAGAATTTTGATAGTTTCCATAAATTCTTCAATACCACGTAAGGCGAAATAATGTGGTTGGATAGGAATAATAACTTCATGGGAAGCCTTCAAAGCATTAATAGTTAAAATACCGAGTGAGGGAGGGCAATCAATGATAATATAATCAAATTTTATTTTACAATTTTGAATGCCAATATTTAAAAAGTCTTCCCTCCCGATTTGATCAATCAGTTTGTACTCAGCACTGGCAAAATCGATATTACTGGGCGCTAAATAAAGATTCCCACCAGAGAACTTTTTCATTTGAATAACTATATCATCTAAATTAAGTTTGTTTGGAGAACGATTTGGTTCCATAACATTAAGCATGGTCCTCTCCAGTTCATTGGGTTCAATCCCCAGGCCAATAGTAGTATGGGCCTGAGGATCCATATCAATAAGCAGTACTTTTTTCCCTAATTCACTTAAACAGGACCCTAAATTAATAGAAGTTGTAGTTTTGGCCACACCGCCTTTTTGATTGGCAACTGAAATAATGCGCAATTGTTTACCCCCTTGAAGTAACCTCAAGCTTAATATTTATTTCTTTGATATCTTATCTTTGGATATTATATTTATTGATATCTTTCTCTTCTTGAAAGAAAATTTCTATTCAGAAATTCAAAAGATTATTCAAGGCAATTATTTATGATTATATCACGATATATGTTTGCATGCTACCAGATAAAATAAATTTATAAAAAAATTTTAAAATACTTAAATAGTTATCAAAATTATATTGTATATTCTGCCAAATATTTTATTTATTAGCAAAGTGCTGACTGCTCTTTACACAAAATTTTTATTATTAAAAACGCACAATAAACATTTGACTTTTTTATTTTAAAAATATATACTTGCTATTAATATTTGGTACTAATTGAGTATTAAAAGTTGCAAGGGAACTTCTTTTCTAATTTTTAAAAATCAGGGGGTAAATAGGCCATTGAAAACTTTAAATGAAATGCTGGTTAATAGTGTTGAGAAATTTAAAGATAGACCCGCTTTTAAAGTTAAAAAGGACCAAAAATTTATAGCCATAAGCTTTCCAGAATTTTATCAAAGAGTCAGACAATTTGGAACAGGTTTATTAGAATTAGGCTTTCAACCAGGTGATCATATCGGGTTAATTTCGGAAAATCGCTTAGAGTGGATTATCAGTGATCTGGCGATTATAGGGATTGGTGCAGTAGATGTGCCAGCCAGTGGTAATAGTTATGCAAAGGACATTTCCTTTAAATTAAATCACTCTGATTCTATCGCCAGTATTTTAGAGGGGGAAAAAGTCTTAAATGAATATTTAAAGATATCTTCCCAACTTTCCAATATTAAAAAATTAATCCTTTTGGAACCAGTTACTGTTTTTTCCGAACCAGAGGAAATCCCTCAATGGGCTAAATCTACCCCTTTTCAAACTGATGGGAAAATTAGTAAGTCATTCTATAAAAAAGTATGTTCTATCATTAATAACAATTCCCTCTATCTTTTGGTTTCAGAAAAAGCAAAATTTTTCTTAGACCAATACCTTTCGGAACACGCTGAAGAATTATCTGCCAGCTTAAATCTAGCAAAAGGAGAAGGATGGGAAGAAAGATTATGGCAAAAGATTTATTCAGTAAAAGAGGGAAAAATTGGAGGTTTACCATCTATCTATTCTTTTTCCCAGGTCGAGGAAATAGGTAAGAAATTGTTAGAAAAAGGTGACCTACGTTTTGTTTCCCAAGCTAAAAAAGCTCAACCAGATGATCTAATTACAATTATCTATACTTCTGGTACTACCTCAGATCCCAAGGGAGTTATGCTAACTCATAGGAATATTATGCATAATGTTAATAATTTACCTAAGGCAGTGGGAGACCTCAATGAAAGGGATCGCTTCCTCTCTGTTTTACCATCATGGCATATTTATGAAAGAACGGTGGAATACTGCACTATTAGTTTTGGTGCCTCTACAGCTTACAGTAAGCCTTTTAAACAAATTTTATTGCCAGACCTCCTGCTGGAAAAACCTACTCTAATGTGTACTGTCCCCCGCATATGGAATACTTTATATAAGGGAATACTGGACAAAATTAAAAAAGGTAGCTCATTGGAGAGGTGGTTGTTTTATAAATCATTAGCAATAGCCAAGAGATATAAAAAGGCTCGCCGGACTCTGGATAATACCTGGCCTCTTTTTGACCGTGACCAATTCACACCAGAAGAAATAGCAGAAGCCCAGAAAACGGTAAATCGTCTTTCTTTACCATATCGAATAGTAAACAAACTAGTCTTTAAAAAAATTCGGGATACCTTAGGAGGCGAAGCTAAATTCGCCATAAGCGGGGGCGGAGCGTTACCAGAAGAAATTGACCTTTTTTTTGATGCAGTTGATGTACTTCTTTTAGAAGGATACGGCCTGACCGAAACATCTCCCGTTGTGGCCGGAAGAAGTCAAAGTAATCCCATTATCTTTACAGTGGGTGAACCAATTCCCGAAACAGCTGTTAAAATTGTAGATAAAGAAAAACATGATTTAGAAATGCCTCACGGTCAACTGGGTATAACCATGGTCAAGGGCGATCTGGTTATGAAAGGCTATTACAAAAATGAAAATAAGACTGCTGAAGTGCTTAAAGATGGTTGGTTTAACACTGGTGACTTAGGTAAAAAAACCTATAATGGTAAATACCTGAAAATTATTGGAAGAATCAAAGATACTATTGTCTTAAGAGGCGGAGAAAATGTGGAACCACAACCTCTAGAAGACAAATTGGAAGAAAGTCTTTATATTAGTATGGCAATAGTAGTGGGACAGGACAAACCCAGGCTGGGTGCCCTGATCGTTCCTGATTTTGAAGCAATCAAAGAATATGCCCACCATAATAACATTAGCTATCAAGATAACCAAGACCTGATTAAAAAGAAAGAGATTTTGTCCCTTTTTCAACAAGAACAAAAGAGGCTGATTTCAAAAGAACATGGTTTTCAACCTTATGAAACAGTAATGGGCATTGCCCTTCTGCCTGAAGAATTTTCCTTGGAAAAAGGAGAAATAACCGATAGTGTTAAATTAAAAAGGTTTGTTATCCATGAACATTATCAAAAAGAAATTGACCGGATATGTGGAAAATAATTATAACTCAATCAATTTTCTTTATTACCTGTATATTACCTGAATTATTCGAGTTAATTCTCTATTACTCAGGAAGAATAAACTGCTGATAAGGGTAAATCAAATCAGGATTTTCAATCTGATCTTGATTAGCTTTAAATATTTTAATCCAGGCAATACCCTCATTGTATCTATCTTTGGCAATGGTCCAGAGGCAATCTCCCCTTTTCACCTCATAATATTGAGCTTCTTCTTTCTCCAAGGTTCCAATCTTATTTTTCAATTCCGCAATCTCTAATTGCAATTTGCTGACCTGAGCATAACACTGATTTATACTATTTTGATAAAAATCTCTCTCTTCCACTAAAGAATGGATGGTATCAATTAAACTCTGTTGTTCTTGATAGCTAATATCTTCTTGTTCTTGTTCTTGCAATTTCATTCTTACCTCAGCAACAGTCTTTTCGTAATCTTCTATTTTCTGCATATACTGTTCAATTTGAGATGTTAATTCTGAAATCTGCTCTTCTCTATCTCTTATTTGAGCAATGTTCTGTTGTTGTAATTTTAATTGGGTAGCAATTTCTTCTTTAAAAAGACTACTATCCAGCTTAACCATTTCTATTTCCTCTTGATACCTGGTCAGCTGATCTTTCAAATAAGTGATAAGCTGTCTATTTTCTTGATTCTGTTTATTCCACTCCTCCTCTTTTTCCAGCAGTAACTTTTCTAAAGCTTCCTTTTCCTGTTCAATTTTAGCTAACTGACTATTTAAAGAATTTTCTTTAATCGAATCTTCCCGTAGAGCAAGCATTTCATTACCAATTTCTTTAAGATTTAATTCATACTTTTTAACTTCTTCCTGAAGTTGAGCAATAGTATCTTTATGAATCTGCTCTTTTTCTAACCATTGGGTCTCTTTCTCCTGTAAGAGGGCTTCCAATCTGTTCTTTTCCTCTTTAAGTTGTGACAGGTTATCTTCGATTTGAGCTAAAATTTCTTTCTGGTTTACTGCTTGGCTAATTTCTTCCTGTAAATTAGCTATTTTTTGTTCATAACTGGCTATTTGATTTTGCAAGTCTTCATATTCTCTTTGGATTTGAAGCAAGGTGGAATCTTTTTTTGCGATTTCTTCTTCCAATTGCTTTTTATTAAGCTGCAATTGACTTATCTGTTGAACCTGAGCTTCATCATCTTGTTTTAGGACTAATTGCTCCTCTAAAAGGGCAATATTTTCTTCATACTTAGCTATCTCTTGTTCTAAATCTTTTCTTTTTGATGTTTCTGATGCTAAATACTGCTCTAAAGTCAATACTCTATCCTTTATTGTTTTGATTTCTGACTCATATTGCTGGATTCCATTTTGCAGGGAAGTGATTATCGCTTGATTTTCTTCTTCTCTTTTTTGCCATTGAGTTTCTCTTTCTGCGAGTAGAGCTTCTAATTTAGCTTTTTCCTGCCTCAGAAGAACAATATCTTCGTTATCCATCTTGCTCTGCTGGATCAATTCTTCCAATTTTTGCTGTACTGCTTGTAATTCTTCCTGATATCTGGCTAACTGTTTTTGTAATTCATCTTCTCTCTTCTCTAGAGCAGCTTCTCCTGAAAGATATTCTTCTTTTTCCAAGACTTCCTTTACTTTTTCTTCTAGCTGAGCAAGCGATGCTTCCTGTTCTTCAATCAATTGCTCTGACTCTTCTAATAACGCCTCTTTTTGTAATAAATCACTCTGTATCTGATTAAGTCGATTATAATTAAGATAGGCAAATCCAGCGATAATAACAATAAGTATAATAAAGATAATAGTTATACTTCTGGACATTATTATCCCCCCCTGTTGACATTTATATTTTTATTATAGCTTAAAATTCCAAATTATTCATCAACAAACTTAAAAAATTATCTTTTCTACAAAATATAAATAAATTTGTGAGAATTATACTCTCTATCTAAAAATCTAACTTAGAATATATTATATTGTTTCTTAACAAAAAGAAAATATACTGCTATAATAATAGAAAAAATAGATAGTGTAAAATTTTAG
>DKFO01000070.1 GCA_002452835.1 Candidatus Atribacteria bacterium UBA6794
TTTCTGCCCTACGGGTTAATAAAAAATCTGTTTTATCCAGTCTCCTAAACTTAAATCAATAATTCTTTCTTTATTATTCAAAATAACCTCACCTCTTAAATCTTCACTCTCTCTTTTCCTCTCCCTTCCTTCTTCCTGGAAGGGAAATAGTTAGGGTGAAGGTGAATTCTTACCGTACTGTAAACCCTCTCTTGACAAGGACTCCAATTTTATCTATCCTAATAGTTGTTCTATAAGTTTATTAATACCTAGTTAGTAACTAAATTAATACTGAAATAAAATTGATCCTTAATTAAGACAGATTTCAGATAAATTAAATTTCTTGAGTTTTACATAAATTGGCTTGCCGAAGTGGCGGAATCGGCAGACGCGCTACGTTCAGGGCGTAGTAGGTTTTATACCTGTGGGGGTTCAAATCCCCCCTTCGGCACCATAAAATATATTTATACATCCCTATCAATCTTCGTCCAGTCTGCTCCCTCGTTAAAAAAGTCTTCTCTTTCTTTTTCGGTAGTTGGAAGTATATCAAATTCGCACTCTTCATCTTTCCGCTCAGGCATGCATTTAGTATGCACCAGTTTAAAGTAGGGATTGTAATACATAGATTTAGCTAGGTCAACATAGCAATATAATCTACCTAATTCCTCTTCGTCATATTCCCTCCACAGTTTACCAAGAACGCAACCATAACTTCTTCGTCGTTTTCTCCCCTCTGTCTCAAAGGTCTCTTTCCGTGCATGCATACCATACTTGGGAAGATCTCTGGATTTTCCTATACCATAGTTGTCTGGTGTTGTCTCTAAGCCCTGGTCAAGAACATTCTTCTTCACTTCTTCCCCTATCAACTTACCATAATACTTAATAGCCTTTAAAATAACCTTTTTGCCTTTTTCGCTTCCCAGCTCATTTACTAATGTTTTAGCATAAGCAAGATGCAGTAAAGCAATTCTTTTACTGGTCATTTCAACTTCTTTTACTGCCTCTTTTTTTGTTAGCATTTGTGTATTATCAGAATCTTTCAAAGTGAATTTACCCCTTTATACTAATTAAAAATTAATAATTTATAGAAATGGTGTCTCTTAATCCAAATTATTAAATTTCTCCCTTTCCCAGTCATAATGTTCTACTAATTCCCGAAAGGTTATCTTTCCAGACTTGATCTTTTCAATATATTTTTTGCTATGATAAAAAAAGATATCTATGGGACTTAACTCTTCTCCTTCCAGCATCTTAAATATTATTTGTGAATAGAGTCTCTGGTATAATTTGGTAATAATCTCCTCGTTTTTCTTAATACTTTCCTCAATATTACTTATCCGTTCTAACCAATGAGATAAATCGATCAAATCAGGTGCTTCTTCATAATTGTATTTAGCAATAAAAGTAATGTTTTTCTTATGTGGTCTTAATTCTTCCAATTCATTTAAATGATAACCGAGCATATTTTCCAAAGCGTAAACAGACTTCTGCTCTGCCCTGATTTCTTGTAAAATTTCTATATTTTCTTTTGTTCTTGTTCTCACTCCAAAATGATTCACATTATTCTTACCTCTTACCTATTGTTTATCATAATATAATGCTCATCATATAACTGGTTTTTTATTATAACAAATTTAATTTAGAAAGTGAATTTTTGGAGTCAATTCTTTTTTAAGAGTACCTGAGGTGTGCTCGGAAGGATAATCAGGTATTGTTCTGCTTTGGTAATGAACTTTTTTATCACCAAACCCTCTCCATCATCAAAAGAAGAGGGTTATGGTGAAGGTGATTGAATATTACCATTTATCTTATTCTAACTGGATTGGTGTTCTGTTCTGCTGATAATCTCATCTTGTAGAGTTTTACTGAGATTATTGAAATAATCGCTGTAACCAGCTACCCGTACAATAAGGTTCTGGTATTCTTCCGGATTCTGCTGGGCAGCCCTTAGGGTCTCTGTTTTGACCACATTAAACTGGATATGATGGCCACCTAGCTTAAAATAAGCCCTGATGAGATGAGCTAAGCTATCCAATCCTTTCTCTCCTTCCAGGAGAGAGGGAGTAAACTTCATATTAAGTAAGGCGCCTCCCGTTTTCACCTGATCCATTTTAGCGGCTGATTTAATAACTGCTGTGGGACCCTTCCGATCTGCTCCCTGTACTGGAGAGATACCTTCTGATAATGGTTCTTTTGCCTTACGGCCATCCGGGGTAGCACCCACTACTGAACCAAAATAGATGTGACAGGTAGTGGGTAACATATTGATACAGTACTGACCACCCTTGCTATTCTTGCGACCCTCTACTTCCTGATGAAAGGCTGTAAAGACCTGTTGCATGATGGTATCTGCATAATCATCATCATTACCATATTTGGGGGTGTTGTTTTTTAGTAAATGATATATTTCTTTTTCCCCTCTAAAATTATCTGCCAGGGCTGCCAAGATGGTGTCCATGCTCATATGTTGGTGGTCATAAATATGATACTTGAGAGCTGAGAGACTATCAGTAATAGTACCGATACCTACTCCCTGCAAGTAATCGGTGTTGTAGCGTGCTCCACCAGCATTATAGTCTCTTCCCTTTTCGATACAGTCACTTACGAT
This sequence comes from Candidatus Atribacteria bacterium UBA6794, assembly GCA_002452835.1. Classification (GTDB taxonomy): domain Bacteria; phylum Atribacterota; class Phoenicimicrobiia; order Phoenicimicrobiales; family Stramentimicrobiaceae; genus Oleihabitans. The sequence goes on from DKFO01000070.1 coordinate 2,588, forward strand.
GATAGACAGAAATGGGGCGGGCATGGTAGTGGCATAGAGCTGTTCGATAATTTGATTACCTTTTATCTTGATCTCTACAAAATGGTGCAGTTGTCTTTGAAAGGCCTGGAAGAGCTGGTCAAAGCTGGTAAAGTTTCTGGGGTCTCCGGTGGTCAGGCCAATTAGCTTCCCGGTTCTGGGATCTATTCCATTATGCAGGGTAATCTCCAGTACCTTGACCAGATTAAAGTAACCGGTAAGGATGTAGGCTTCCTTGCCAAAAGCTCCCGTCTCTACACAGCCACTGGTCCCCCCTTCCCGGGTATCCTGAATGCTCTTACCCTGCCTTAACAGTTCAGCAATAACCAGATCGGTATTAAAGACTGAGGGCTGCCCCCAGCCCTTGCGAATAATTTCGCAGGCTCTTCTTAGGAATCGATCTGGGCTTTTCTGACTTAACTGAATATTGGTACTGGGCTGCAGAAGACGCATTTCATCGATAACCTCTAAAATAAGATAGGTAACCTCATTGACCGCATCTTGTCCTTCTGGTGTTAGACCTCCATTGTTAATATTGGCAAAATCGGTATAGGTTCCACTCTCAGCTAAGGTGACCCCTACCTTGGGTGGAGCCGGCTGATTGTTAAATTTAATCCAGAAACACTCCAGTAACTCTTTAGCCTTTTCTCGATCTAATTCTCCGCTTTGAAGACCTTGCTGGTAGAAGGAAGTCAGATGTTGATCTAAGTGTCCTGGATTAAAGGAATCCCAGGTATTTAATTCACTGATTACCCCGATATGGACAAACCAGTACATCTGTAAAGCCTCCCAGAAATTACGGGGAGCATGAGCAGGTACCCACTGGCAGATTTCGGCAATAGTGAGTAATTCTTTCTTCCTTTGAGCATCTTCTTCCTTTTCAGCCTTCTCTTTAGCTAAATTGGCATAACGATTCGCTAAGATGATAATTGCCTCCGCACAGATGGACATGGCTTTCAATTGATTCAACTTCTCATAGCCTTGACTATCATTATGAAAATCTAAATTAGCTATGCTTTGTCTAATCCTGTCCTGAAAATCAAGAAAACCCTCCCGGTAAATCTTGCCATCAGCTACGGTATGACCAGGAGCTCTCTGTTCCATAAACTCGGTGAAGACCCCGGCTTCGTAACAATCCAGCCAACTTTGCTCCATTAAGGAAAAAATTTGATGACGTATAGAACGTTCCTGCCAGAAGGGGATAATTACTTCTTGTTGAATCTTTCTGGCTTCAGGGCTAACTCGAAAGGAAATTTTCTCTCTACTATGAATTATCTCAAAATCATCCATACTATGACAGCATAATTCAGGAAAAGTAGGAGTGGCACATGGAGAATTTCCTCGCTCTCCTACAATTAACTCATCCTGACCTATGGTAATAGTCTTATTTTCCAAAAGATGTTTAAAGGCTAAAGCCCTTAAGATGGGAACTGGCACTTTGCCTTCATATTTTTGATAGGCCTCGGTTATTAATTTTGCCCGCTCAATATCAATAGCAGGCTTAATGGTAAGACTTTCTTCTCTTAATCTTTCCACTCGTGAGTTCATCTTTAACCTCCTATAGTAATTGGTATCTTAAACCTATTAAATAACTGAGCTATTTTTTCAAGATATTCTGCCGATGGCTCTGTGGTGGCTTTCATTTCGGTTTTTAAGCCTAATCTGGTATATTTATCCAGACCCATTCGGTGAAAAGGCAAGACACTGACCTTCCCTATATTTAAAGAATTAATAAGCTTAGCCATCTCTTCTACCTCCTCTTTATCATCATTCACTCCAGGTATGAGGGGTATTCTAAGCTCAATATTATTGCTTTTCTGGGAAAGCCTCTTCAGATTCTCCAGGATAAGTTGATTGGAAACTCCAGTATATTCCAGGTGTCTTTGTTCATTCATCACCTTCAGGTCGTATAACCATAAATCAACCAGAGGGATAATTCTCTCCAGATGAGACCACGGAGCATAACCACAGGTATCCACCGCTCGAGGAATACCTTCCTGCTGACAGAGATGGAGTAACTCAGAAAGAAAATCAATCTGCAGTAATGGTTCACCCCCTGAGAAGGTAACACCACCGCCAGATTCTTCATAAAAGATTAAATCCTTTTTTATCTCGGTCATAACCTCTTTACTGCTAACTTTATAACCTATAATCTCTCTCGCCTTTCCCAAGCAGATAGTTACACAATTTCCACAGAGTTGGCATTTCTGTTTATCAGTATCAGGATAATCATTTTTCAAGGTAATAGCCTGCTGAGGGCAATATGATAAACATTGATAACATTTGATACATTTCTGTTCATCAAAGATAATCTCTGGATGGGTGAGCCAGCCCTCAGGATTATGACACCATTGACAACGCAAGGGACAACCTTTCAGGAAAACGGTGCTCCGAATACCAGGACCATCATGTATGGCAAATTTATTGATATTAAAAATTATTCCCGTAGTCAAAAAAATCACCTTAAAGCTATTTTTATTTTATATTTTCAAAATAATTAATTATTTAATCACCATAATTTCTTTTGATAAATTATTCAATATAACCTATCCGTTAATATGTCCCACTAATATCTGAAAACCGATTAAAATCAAAATTATACCGCCAGCTAACTCAGCATACCTCTTCATCAAATAACCCAATACTTTTCCTATACTAACCCCTATCAGAGATAGCAGCAAAGTAATTATGCCAATAGTAATTATTACCGGAGTAATATCCAGCTCTATAAGAGAGAGACTTACCCCAGCAATCAGAGCATCAATACTAGTGGCAATTGCTAAAAAAAATAAGACCAATGTATTATTGAAATCGATAGATTGGTTTTTCTCTTTATTTTGAAAAGATTCATAAATCATCTTCCCTCCTATCATAAATAAAAGCAGGAAGGCTACCCAATGATCATAGCTTGATATATATCTGGCAATATTTTGACCTAACCACCAACCAATCCAGGGCATAAGCATCTGAAAACCAGCAAAAAAAAGAGCAATCTTCAAGGAAAAAGAAATACTAACAGTGGCTGAGACAATACCACCAGTGATGGAAACTGCAAAAGCATCCATAGCCAACCCAAAAGCCAGTAAAATTGTTGATAAAAAAGACATCTCTAATATTCTCCATTATTTGTTATTATCTTAAGCATATCTTGAATATTAAGATAAAAGGTATATTAACAAGGTATTCAAGGGGAATCCTTCCCCTTGAGATCCCCTGAATTAAAAGCAAAATATATTGTTACTTATTTAGTAAATAATATTTATAATATCTTGCAGTGTCGAAATTTTTTTGAAATTCCGATACTGCAAGATATTTAGGGGGAAAAATTTCCTTGAATTTCTCTGAATTAAGATCAAAATTCAATATTTTTTATTTGTATTAATTCCTTGAATATCTTGCCACATAAGGTATAAATTATTTTAGCAAATAATGAAGGACAGGTCTACTTTATAATGGAATTGAGTAAATAAACATATTCCTATTTATGTTATACTTTAAATTAAAACACACTTAATTATTATAAAATAAAATTATTATAAAGAAAGAGGTGTAAATATGAAAAATATTATTCTCTATTTTATAGGAAGAAACTGGGCGCAAAGAATTATTGTTTTAAGTGCTCTATCATTGTATGTTTATCTACTATTTAGTAAACCAGAAATTGCCAAAAAAGGATTTTTGGGATCGCTCCATACTTTTTTTAATCTTTTGCCCATCATCTTTGCCGCTCTTCTTATTGCCCAGGCTATAAATTATTTACTACCTGATGAACTAATTATCAAATGGTTTGGGGAAGAAAGTGGTATTCGAGGAATTGTAAGTGGAGGACTTTTAGCTGGACTATTACAGGGTGGACCATATGCAGTTTATCCTATTTTTCAGTCTCTTCTACAGAAAGGGGCCCATATAAGTATTATTGTTACCATGCTTATCAGTTATGGAGCTATTGGATTAAGTCGCATTGTTTATGATTTTATTTTCTTTGAACCAAAGATTATTGGATTACGCCTTCTATTTGCTATACCGCTTACTATAATCTCCGGTTTAATCTTATATTTATTCTATAGATAAAAAACAGTTTTTTTATTTTTAGTTTTTTATTTTTTGGTTATCAAAAAACAAAAACTATATTAGTTAATTAAAAACTTTTAGCATAAGAAGGCGAATTTAATAGGATGTCACTGCGAGTAACCATGGTGAGTAAATAAAATAGTCTCATTTATTTATACCCGCAGGAGTAACCGAAAGAAATTTGTCAGTTACCTGTTTTCATAAAAAAATTAGGGACGGGATAATTAAATAATTTGACAACAAATATCATAATTTTATATGATATGATAACCTGACTTATATAAAAGGAATTACATAAATATATTTGAGGTAGAGGAATTTTGATAATTCCTCTACCTCAAGGTGGGTAGATAATTTATTTATCAGGAAAGATATTTAAGAAAAATTATTAAATTAAAGTAGAAAATAATAAGTATTTGATTTGAATTTATTCAGGGGTTGTCAAGGGGAAGGATTCCCCTTGAATATCGGAATTGCCAAGCAATTTCGATATGTTGTGTTAATATTATAAGAAACTACTGCTTTAAGAGATTTTAATCCTATTTTAAATAAGAAGAAAAATCAATGCCTAATAAAAAATCAAACCAAAAAGTTCAAGGAACTTTTACTCATAATTTTAAGCCCAGTATCCCCAATAGAAGCCAAATCTCACCTTTTGACCTTCTTCTGGCGATTCTTATGGTCATGTTAGTTTATTATCTTTTTATATACAGTGATGTAGACAAAATTTTAATTGCAGCAATCGTTGCCCTCCTGGGAATAGGCATGGAAATGGTTAGCCATATATTCACTTATTTTCTAGCCATAATCCAATCTATTCCCTATATTGGACCAATAATAGTTAAAGTAATCACCTGGCCTATTTTTTTTACCTTAAATGCTGTGGCCTATTTTGTTACTTTAGTTGTTATTCGTTTTAAAGGAATGGCAATGGTTAAAGATGCTCGTATCTTAACCACTATTTTTTTAATTGGCTTTTTGGTAGGTTTTATTCTTGGTCGACTATTCTGACTCAAAACTAACTGCCTTCAGGTGTTTCAACCCTTTACGTTCAATAAATAGGTTAGCACTGTGTAAGGCATTTTTAATCGTCTCAGCTTTAGATCTACCATGGCAGATAAAACACAGTCCATTTATCCCCAATAGAGGTGCTCCACCATAGCTTTTGTAACTTCCTTTCTTGGCATAGTCAGAAAACTTCTTTTTGAGCATATTTGTAATTACATTAGAGGGAATATTTTTAAAGATATTCATCTTAAAATCAGTCATAATCATCTCAGAAAGACCTTCGATAGTTTTCAGGACAATATTACCTACAAATCCATCACAGACAATTACATCGGCCGAGCCTGTAAAAATATCTCTGCCTTCAATGTTACCAATAAATTTGAGATCTCTTCTCTGACTAAGTAAGAGATAAGCTTCTCTACTTAATCGATTCCCTTTACTCTTCTCTTCCCCTATATTAAGTAACGCTACTTTAGGCTGCTCAATTCCCAGTTCACATCTGGCATAAGAGGCTCCCATGAGGGCAAAATTTAAAAGGTGAATAGGCTTGCAATCAACATTGGCACCCATATCAAGAATAACTTTATTTCCCTTTAAAGTTGGGATAATCCCGGCAATCGCAGGACGTTTTATACCAGGTATACAGCCTAATTTTAGCAGAGCTGCTGCCATAACTGCTCCACTATTCCCTGCCGAAACAAATGCTTCTGCTTTTCCGTTCTTTAATAAATCCATACCAACCATAATAGGGGAATTTTTCCCCTCCCTAAGCGTATCTGTTGGTATAGCATCATTGTCAATGATATCAGGACAATCAATAACTTCAATCATTTCCCTATTAAAGGGATAATTTGTCAAGCCTTCATTGATAAGTTGTTCCTTCCCTAATAAAGTTAAATGGCTATTATTTTCTTTTAAAAAAAGAAAGGCTCCTTTTAAAATTTCTTCAGGACCGTAATCCCCTCCCATAACATCTAAAGCAATATTCAAATAGTATCCCCCCTTATTACCTGCTTATAATAGCTACTGAAATATTAAATTTATGGTATCATTATAATTAATGTATCAATAAATTGCAAAAAAAATATGTTCTAAAAATTATTTTTATTAAGTCAGCAGGTCAAAAAATCACTCTGGTCTTTCGATAATCTCAATCTGAAAAATTACCGGCCACCATTTACCAGTAACAAATAGACGATCATTTAACGAATCATAGGCAATTCCATTTAAAAAATCAATTGGTTGATTGATTTTGATATTAACATTTTCCAGGATATCACTTAAATCTACCCAGGCAAAAACCTCACCTGACTCAGGTGAGATAATAGCAATAAGGTCAGTTTGCCAGATATTAGCAAAAATTTTACCTTTAATGTATTCCAGTTCATTGATACGATAAACGGGGGTTTGCCGGTCGTGTACTTTAACCTGTTTTACCTCCTGAAAGGTCAAAGGATCTACAAAATGTAATACTGGACTTCCATCACTAATAATAAGATATTTTTCATCATGAGTAATTCCCCATCCCTCATGGGAATAAGAAAATGTCTCTAATAATTGAAAACTATCTGCATCATAGATAAAACCTATCTGTTCTTTCCAGGTTAATTGATATATTTTTTCTTTAAAAATGGTAATACCTTCTCCAAAGAAATCATCTGAAAGTTGATACAGTTGCAATATCTTTCCTGTTTCTAATTCTACTTTTCGCAAAGACGAATCACCATAAAGACCGGTACCTTCATATAAAAAACCATCTTCCCAGACCAATCCTTGAGTAAAAGCCTCGGGGTCGTGAGGAAAAACATCAATAATTTTATAGGAAAAAATAGGAGTGAAATTATCATTAGGATTACTAATATTATTACTACTACTAGCATTAGCATTATCAGGATTACTTGGGAAAATTTGAATAGAAAAAACTAAAGTAGAAAATACTACTGTTAATAATAATTTTAATATTTTTAATCTATCACTATAGACAATTTTAACTGTCAGGGGACGGTCCTTTGTCATCATTTCTTACCCGCTTTCTGAACCATTCCTCTACCCATATTTAAAAATTTAGCAATCTCTCTGTATGAATAGACTGATTTATCCTTTAATTCCTGAATCAGCTTATCTCGAATTGCTTTATTTTTTCTATCAGACAATGAATTAAGGGTAATCTGATGCTTCTTCAAAAATTTATTTACAAAATATCTTACCTTGGAATAATCATTTATTTCTTTCCTATGTTGATTTTGTTCTTTATATTCCATAAAATGATGTCTTTGCTCGAATTCTTTCGAAAACTCAATGAATTGAATATAAGCTTGTGAAATATCTTCCGAAAATAAACCTAGAACTTGATTGGTATCAACTAATCTTTCTTGACGATTTATATAGTTTAAATAAGAACTCCAGGAATAATCCTGTGGGAATGATACCAATCCTGATTTTACTGGATTATTATGGATATAACGAACGATAGCTAGCAGATAACTATCGCTTTCTACTACTTCACTTCTAAATCTGTTTTGAAATAGATGCCCACTCAACTGATATTTTTTATTAAAATACAAAGCATATGTTGTATTAATTTTCTTCATTATTTGTGATATATTATCTCTATTTTCTTTTAACAGCAAGTGAAAGTGATTATTCATCAAACAGTAGGCAAATAAAATAAATCCTTCTTCCTTCTTTTTGGTTTCAATGATTCGCAATAATCTTTTTCGATCTTCATCATCTAAAAAAATATCCCGACCTGAATTACCGCGAACCATCACATGATAAATATGAGTAGGACTTAATAATCTCTTTTGTCTTGGCATTTTTTAATTATCACCATTTTATTATCACTATAGTCTTTGTAATCTTTAATCTTTACCATAATATTATCTTAAATTAAATATTATGTCAAAGGACCGTCCCCTGTCATGCCTTTTAGTTGTTTAACCTGGGTGATATATTTTTCCATATCATACTTTTTTCTTAATCCACTATCGTTCATATAGCGAACCTTGCCAAAGATGGGTCGCTCTTTCCAGGCTCGGTCATGTAAGCCAAAACACCAGGCTACTCCGGTATAACTATTTGGATCTCTGCCATCTAACTCATATTTGTTATTCAGATATAGACAACGCTGAAAAGCCTCCTGAGGGGTAGCACTCCATTCTAATATCTTTTTCCCCCAATACATACGCATATATCCATGCATCTTTCCGGAAATCATCATTTCCTGTTGCGCTGCGTTCCAGTAAGGGTCATGAGTTAGAGCATGTTCTAATTCTGCCAGAGAGTAAATTACTTTTCTGGTATCATGTTGATGTTTTTCCAAGGTACTTTTTGCCCACCTTGGTAATCCTTTAAACTGGTCGTAATAGCTATTATAAAAAACATGATTAATGGCTAACTCACGTCTGACAATCAATTCTTCCAGGTAATAGCGATATGCCTCAGCAGGCGCCTTTGCTTTTAGCTTAAGTGCTATATACAGGGGGGAAATCTGGCCAAAATGAAGATAAGGACTCATATGAGACAAAAAATCTTTAGAGGGGTCCTTTCGAAAAGATTCAAAACGTAATATTTTTTCACTGATAAATTTATCCAAAAATCTTTCCGCCTCACTTTCACCACCATGAAAAAATGGAGAAGGGGGTACAGAAGTGTCTATTGTTAATTGATTAATGCTTTCTTTTAAATCCTCTATCGGAAAGGAGGCTATTCTAAAATCAAGGGAAGATTCTCGAGGTTCACTCATATCCATTGGTTGAAGATAATCTGCTAACAAACGATGTACTTTTGCCCGAAAAGAACCAGCATTAAACTCCTCCTGGGAGGAAATACTTTCTACCGGTATTACCACATCACTTTCCACTTGAATCATAAGGCAGGGTAAATCTTGGGCATACTTTCCCCGCCACTCAGTCTGAAAACGCAGATATCCACAATCAGTAATAACCATTACTGCTTCTTTAGCCAGAGATGTTAAATTAGAATATCTACTATTATCCTGGTTACCAATGATCATTTGTATTCCCATATTATTTAATTTTTGCTTTACCTCTTGTAATCCTTCCAGCATAAAATAATAATGACGAAGGTTGGCATCTGGAAAACTGGTTGTTATTTCAAAATAGACCAAAACCGGTAAGGAACGTTTATTTGCTATCCTGATGGCAGTTTCTAAGGCTTGATTAAACTTAACTCGCTGGGAGGCCTGCATCCAGTAAATAATATATTTTCCTTCTTGCTCATCCTTTTCATTAAGATAGGAAATTCTATCTTCCTGAATCATCAAAGCTCACCTCAAATTCCTAAAAAATTAATATATTTTATATTATTTCAAGGTTATTCTCAATGACTTTTTTGATAATCTCTACAGCTCGACCTGCATCTTCTTTCGATACATGACGATTAGTTACCAATCGAATCTTATCTGGCGGAACAGGTGACACCAATACACCATGCTCTTTTAACAATCCAAATAATCTGCTAACTGAAACTTTTAACTGGCTAATATCAGCATAAACCATATTGGTCTGCACAGTATTTAAATTAATCTTAATACCATTTACTTTAACTAATGCCTCAGCAATATACCTGGCATTGGCATGATCCTCTGCCAGTCGGTCAATCATCTTCTCTAATGCCACAATTCCAGCCGCTGCCAATACCCCTGCCTGCCTCATGCCCCCTCCCAGCATCTTTCTTACTTTTCTGGCTCTGTCAATAAAGGCTCGCCCTCCAACCAGCATAGAACCTACTGGTGCACTAAGTCCTTTTGATAAGCAGAACATGACAGAGTCAGCATTCCTAACCAATTCTTTAGCCTCTACTCCTAAAGCAACTGCTGCATTAAATATTCGAGCACCATCTACATGTACCTTCAACCCTTGTTCATGGGCATATTGGGCAATTTCATCCATCAAGGTAAGGGGATAAACTGTTCCACCACCCCGATTATGAGTATTCTCGATACATAATAAAGTAGATGGCGGGAAATGAATATTTTTAGGTCTTATTACTTTTTTAATCATTTCCACAGTCATAATACCATTTTCTCCAGGTACCAGTCTGGGAGAAAGCCCAGCTAGAGTAGAAAATCCACCTACTTCATAATAGTAGGTATGAGAATCTGCTTCCAGTATTACTTCATCCCCAGGGTGGGTATGACTCATCAAGGCGCATAGATTTCCCATTGTTCCACTGGCTACAAATAGTGCCGCTTCCTTCCCCAATTTTTCTGCAGCCAGTTCCTCTAATTTATTAACGGTTGGATCTTCCCCAAAAACATCATCACCTAACGGAGCATGTCTCATCTCTTCTAACATTTCTTCCGTTGGTAAGGTCTGGGTATCGCTTCTTAAATTAATAAACATATTGGTAGACATATTGGTTCTCCTTCCTGTGTTTTCTTTTTTATATAATTATATTAAGATTAGACAGATATGAATTAGGGAAGTATTTTAATGAATTTAATTTTTGGAAGAGGTAGGGGAAGTAATCATGCTAACAAATTTATCGGTCAATTCTGGGTCAAATTGACTTCCCTGTCCTTTTCTCAATTCCTGGATGGCATCTTCTTTAGTCATTGCTCGACGATAAGGTCGTTCATGGGTCATCGCCTGATAAGCATTTACAATATGAATAATTCGAGCAAGAAGGGGAATATCTTCACCTTTAATTCTATGGGGATAACCATTGCCATTCCAGAATTCATGGTGATATAAAATTGCCTCGGCAATGTTAGTTAGTTCGGGGGATGATTTTGCTATTCTATAACCAATCTCGGGATGCCTTCTAATCTCTTCCCATTCCTCTTCACTTAACCAGCCCTTTTTAAAAATAATATCTTCACTTACTGCTATCTTTCCGATATCACAAATCGTAGCCAGAAGTTTAAGTTCATTTAATTTGTTCTTTTCTAACTCTAAATAATTGCCAAATTGAAGTGTACAATCAATAAAATCTTGGCAATATTCTTTAGTTTCATATTTTTTTTCTTGTAAAGCCTTCTCCAGGGAGCTTATCAATACACTGTCGCCAACCTGTTTATCAATTATTTTATAACGATACATCTTCCCTTCCGCTTCCCTCACTACTGAATTTATATTTTCAGAAGGACTGACTTTGGTGGCAATTCCCATAGAAATACTAAGTGGTAAAGTAAGAGTACTCTTTCTCAAGCATGCTTTATTTATTCTATTAATAATGTCAATTCCCTTCTCTTTGGAAGTATGTGGTAGAATGATACTAAATTCATCACCACCCCAGCGACTAATAATATCACTCTTTCTAAAACATGATTTCAGAACATTGGCAATACTGCATAACAGCTGGTCACCGTGTTGATGACCAAAAGTATCATTAATCATCTTCAGGTTATTAACATCACCAATAATGATACTGATAGGAAGATTTCTACTATGATCTAACCTCTGCAATTCTTCTTCAAAATAAGCACGGTTGTATAAACCAGTTAATTTATCATGAAAACTGAGATATCGAATCTTATCCTCATATTCTTTTCGCAAAGTCATATCTAGGATAATCCCTTGAAAACCAATAACTTTACCCTTCTCATCTCTAATTGCAGTAGCATGTATTTCAACTGGAATTAGGTTCTTATCTTTTTTTATTAAAGAATATTCTTGTGGATATATTTTTCCCTGTGGTAGAAAATTTTCAATATTAGTCTTAATATTTTTGTATTTTGGACTGCTAAAAATTTGCCAGATGGTCTTTTCTTTTAATTCCTCTACTGTATAGCCCAGCATCTTGGCGCCCTTTTTATTCACAAAAGTAATATTACCCTTTATATCTACTTCAAAAACCATTCCAGGTAACATTTCTGTCAAATTACGAAATCTTTCTTCATCTGTTCTTATTTCCCAATGTTCTTCTTTTTGAAGTTTTCTTTTTAATTTCGACTTTTCTTGATCTTCCATATTATCTCCCCTGAATCTATTTAAAACCCCTTACTACTATTATTCCATAAATCTGGTCTTTTTAGCAAAATTTCATAAAATTTTCAATAGAATTTCCCCTATTTTTATATTTATTAGTTTTTTTTATTTTTTGAACAAAATGGTAAGGGGAATTGTATAGGTATATAGCAAACTTTTCCAGGTAGGTCAGGGAGTGATAAATAAACAAATAATTCAAGAATGGTAAATTAAAATGGTCGTTAGTGGTTATAATTCAGTATTTGGTTCAATACTATTCATAAGAGCAAATGGAGATACCCCCACCATCGGTATTAAGGTAATAGAAGAAATATATTACTATAATTTATAGAAAATTTATATCATTTTCTGGCTAATCCGGTTGATGGTTTGAATTAGTTTTAAGGCAACTTCATTATTTACTTTTTTATTATTTAAAATCTCCTCCGAAGTAATACTTACGCCATAAAAATTTCGGTTTGCCTTGCTATCGGCATGAATTACTGAACCAGTAAGAGAAAAACCAGCATAAATCCCTTCGCTATAAGAGTAAGAATAGATTGAATCATTCAAAGATACATTAGCTTGCAGAGAATCCCCTAAAGGCCCAGGGGAAATTCTGATATCTGCACCAATTTCAAAATCAGTCTTCTTAAAAACATCAACTCCTGCTGAATCCATCAATATCAATACCAGGGCTATCTCCTGAATCCCTGCCTGAAGTCCTACAGATGCTGTCTTAACCTCAATAAAAGCAGGTCCGTACCATTGGCCAGTATTCCGGTCCTTTCTCAGAGCAATACCATCCCCAAACATAATTCCCACACCCCATCCTATATTTACCAGTCTGGGGTAGATAACCACTCCTTCAGCCATTCCCAGCAACTGGCTAAAGGCTCCAGCCTGTTCCTTTTTAGTAGCCATTTCCTCCAATACCGCAATACTGCGCTCAATCTTAGTTTCTTCTACAGTTAATTGTGCCTGGACCGAGCTGGTAACAAACAGAATAAAAATTAAGGCAAGTATTAACTTTAATAATTTCTTTTCCATCTCAAATACTCCTTTATATTAAATTGTATTATTAAGATTATTTATATTATATACCAAATTCAACTAAAATATTATTTTTTAAAAAAATTTGATACAAAGAAAATAGCTTGAGGGAATACCTATTTATTGTGTTATAATAAAGATGAATAAACTGGGTATTAAGCTCGCATAAAAATCAGTAAATTATAAAAATTAAAAGGAGGTCAAAAATGGCGGTAGTCAAAGTAATTGAAATCCTGGCAGAATCGGATAAAAGTTGGGAGGATGCTACCCAAGTAGCAGTCGCAGAAGCAGCCAAAACGGTAAGAAACATTCAGGCTGTGTATGTCAAAAACTTTCAAGCAATTGTAGAAGATAATGAAGTAGTCAGATATCGTGTTGATGCCAAAATTTCGTTCATTGTTCAGTAGTCATTGTTTAACAGCTGTAACAGAATGAAGTTGTTTAAATAAAGGTAAAACAAATTCAAATGTCTTTTGCAAAAAAACAGGAGAAAGATTTGCTAAATCTTTTTCCTGTTTCCCACAATTATAAGTAAAGAAATTTTTCCACCTCTTAGCCATATACTTCTTTCAGAATATCAGATTCAACAAATTTCCTTAAATATTTTCCATATATTCTATAACAATTTTATTTCTTATAATATTCTTACAATATAATAAATAATGGGGATAAAGATTTTTTTTCACAAAAATCAAATTAGGCTGGCATATTGTTTCTGCCAATTGGCTTGCAGTATAGGAATTTCAATAATTTCGATACTGCAAGATAATATAAGTATCATTTCTTCAATAAGAAACAATATATTTTGATTTAATTTCAAGGGTTGTCAAGGGGAAGGATTCCTCTTGAATATCTTGCTACCGGCTAGAATGGTTAAGTCAATTGTTACCTGTTTCATTTCCGGATATCTCTTCTTCCTTATATCTTCCATATCTTTCTTATTAATACTCCAGGAAAGAGGAGTCATTTCCATTAAAGGGATTAACTCATCCTGAGAAAGTTCTCTTTTATATATTAACCGTTTCCAACTCACGATGTTAAAACTTTTTTCTAATAATGTGATAATCTTCTCATTGCAGTACTCCTGTCTTTCTTTTTGATGATAAAAAGTTTTTCTAATTTCCTGAAGATAGCCTGAACCAGGAATTACTTTGATTAATAATCCTGAATCTTTAAGAATTCTCTTAAATTCCTCATAATTAGAAGGAGATAAGATATTTATAATTATATCAAATTGTTTATCAATAAAAGGACAAGCAGTTAGATCAGCAACAACCCATATATTCCCGGGATAAGAACCGGAAGCAATAGAGATTCCTTCTCGAGAAATATCCAGGCCAATGCCTATAAAGTCGAAGGGTGATTTGCTGTGTAGATAGGCCAGAATGCTTGCTAAATTAGAACCTTCTCCACAACCTGCATCCAGTATCCTAAATTTTGTTTGCTCTTTTTTGCCCTTTATTTCCTTTATAATAATATCTCCCACCTGCTCTATTGGCAGCTGGAAAAAACCGTGCTGAGCGATAATTTTTCTGGAAGTTAACATCTGTTTGCCATATCTCGAATGAACAGGATGGGTCAACAGATTGAGATAACCTTTATTTGCTAAGTCAAAACAATGTCTCTTTAAGCATATTAAAGAACTACCTTTTAGTAACATCGGCTCTGAGCAAACTGGGCATTTAAATATCTCTAGGTTATTTTTTATCAATTCCTTTGCTAAATCTATTTTTTTCATGTTATTTTGCCTCAGATAATCCTATATCAGCTATCACTTTTATTTTCAACCAACTTTTTTTAAATTATTCAAAAAAAATACTTACTTTTTTAAGAATAGCCAGAATTGGCTTTAATATTGAGTTGAAATTTTTTATTCTTATATAAATTTTTTGATTTTTATAAAAGACTTTTATCTTATAGCCTTATTAAAAAAAGTAGATACTCACGGTTAATCTGTGGTAACTTGAAACAATTCAAACTTCTCTTAACCTAAGTCATGGCTTGTTGAAATTGGAAATTGTATTATATCCCCACTTACTCATTCATTTACGGATAAACTTTTACTTTTCTGCCTTAATTGTTTATGAAAGTAATTCTATATTTAATCTGCTTTTAAAATTTTAGAAATTGATATTAAATTAATATTATTTAAGGTATAGAAATTTTAAAAATTCCTATACCTTAATATAAAGAGAACGCTGATTATAATTAAAAAATAATTATGTAGATAAATATTACAGAAGATGAATAAATATAATTAAGTTAATTAATATTTTCTCTTCTAAAAGTGAAAGATTTTATAATTAATTCTTATTATCAGCAAAAATTATTGGTTAATAACCTCATCTATTCTAAACCTTTCTTTCTACAATAACAGTAATAGCCTGACCCCCACCCCCACAAATAGTTACTAATCCATACCTAGACCCCTGTCGCTTCATTTCATAAAGCAAAGTAGCCAATCTCATTGTACCAGTTGCTCCAATAGGATGACCTAAAGATATCCCTGAACCATTAACATTGACCTTCTTTTCACAATCTTCTTTGGACAGTCCCATTATTTTCGCATCAGCAAGTGTTTGACAGGCAAAGGCTTCTTGTATCTCAATTAGATCAATTTGTTCAATTGTTAAGTTTGCCTTATCAAGTGCTTTTTTTACCGACAAAGGAACAGCGGTATAAGTAAGGGTAGGATCATCTGCACTTACTGCAAATGATCTCAAATATCCCAAAATTTCTATTCCTAATTCTTTAGCTTTCTTTTCAGAAGTTAATAGTGCTACAGCAGCCCCATCATTTTCAGTTGATGAATTCCCCGCAGTACAAATACCATCAGGATATACCGCAGGTAATTTAGCAAGTGTCTCTAAGGACGTATCTCTCCTAGGTGTTTCGTCTATATCAAAAACTAAAATTTCATCTCTTTTCCTAGTAATAGAAACAGGAATGATCTCTTCCTTAAATTTCCCCGAATCAATTGCCTTAATTGCTCTTTGGTGACTTCTTAATGACCACCTATCAGCTTCATCACGTGAAACATTTTCTCTTTTTGCTGCAATCTCTGCCCATGACATCATAGAATTAAGTTCTCCGAATCTTTCTATAGGTTGAGACATTGGTCTCGCCCTTTGTATTCTATCGTAAAAGGGAATACCCCATAAAGATAAATATCCATGACCTTTTGGAATAAATCCATATTTCGAATCAGAAAATCCACCCATTCCCCACTTAATAAATTGACCCGGTACATAAAATTCTGCCTGACTCATATTTTCAGCTCCACCAGCTATTACAAATTCAGAATTCTCTGTTTGGATTTCCATAGCTCCATACCAAATTGACTGAAGACCAGAACAACAGCGCCTATCCAGGGTTACCCCAGTAATTTTTACAGGCCAACCAGCGTCAAGTAAAGCTACCCGAGCAAGATTTGCACATTCCCCATTTTGATAAGCTTGTCCCATAATAACATCGTCTATCAGATTGGATTCAATTTTCGCTTTTTTTAATACCCCTTCGAGGGTTAACGAAGCAAGTTTAAAAGCTGGTATGTCTCGTAAAATACCACCATATTTACCTATAGGTGTTCTTACTATGCTACTTATAACAACTTCTCTCATTTATTAGGTAGACCTTCCTTTCATAAAAAAGGTAAATAATACAATCTATTTAAATATACACTTATATCGCTAGGTTATAGTATATTTAATTTCTCAGCTTCTTTTTTTAAATTTTCTCTAAATTTAGGATGTGTTATCTCTATTAAAGATTTTGCCCTTTCCCGAACACTTTTATTTTTTAAATGGGCTACACCAAATTCTGTAACTACATAGTCCACATCATTACGAGAAGTAGTAATAAATGTCCCGGCATTAATACCACAAACAATTCGAGAGATTTCTCCGTTTTTGGCTGTTGAAGGAAAAGCAATAATACTTTTTCCATCTTTTGCTAAATTTGCTCCACGTACAAAATCAACCTGCCCTCCTACTCCGCTAATTTGCATATAATCAATAGCTTCAGAAGCTACCTGACCAAACAAATCAACTTGTAAAGCAGAATTAATTGAAACCATTTTATAATTTTGAGCAATTATATTAGGATTATTGGTATATGAAACAGGAGCTATCATAATCATCGGATTATCATCTACAAAATCGTACAATTTTTTAGTACCTATTAAAAAGGTAACTACTATTTTCCCTGGCATAAATGTTTTTTTACTACAATTTATTATTCCTGCTTCAACTAAATCAACAACCCCGTCAGAAATCATTTCAGAATGAATCCCTAAATCTTTTTTATGTCTTAAAGTACCCAGAACTGCATCTGGAATAGTTCCAATACCTAATTGTAAAGTTGTTCCATCATCAATTAAATCTCCAATAAATCCCCCTATTCTAGACGAAACATCACCGTCTTCTGAAACACTTATTTCAGGTAAAGGAGAGTGGTTTTCTATTAAATAGTCAATTTTACTAACATGGATAAAGGAATCCCCATGCACACGAGGCATATAATTATTTATTTCTGCAATAACCATCTTAGAACAATCAGCTGCTTTCCTTGCCACATCGACGCTTACTCCTAAACTGCAAAACCCACTACTATCTGGAGTAGATACTTGAATACAGGCTACATCGGGAACTCCTTTTGGTGAGAAATACTTTTCAATATATTCAGGTTGTTCAGAAAAGAAACAAGGAACATAATCTGCTCTTCCCTCCTTAATGGCTATTCTGACATCTTTGGTAGAAAATAAGGAAATATATCGAAAATATTTCTCCATTCCAGGAGTAAGAAGTTCAGTAGAACTAAATAAGGTGCCTTGGATAATGGTTAAAGGTTTTAAGCGCTCTCGTTGATTAACCAGCTCTTTTTCGATAGCTTTGGGCTGACCTCCAAAAGCTCCCATAAATATATAACTTCCTGGTTTAATTTTTTCTATTGCTTCTTTTGTACTTAATAACTTTTTTTTATAATGTGTTTCCCAGTTCATTTTGTTCCTTTCTTCTATATAATATTTTTATTCCAAAGTAGTTCTATAAACATGCAATATGTAATGTACTTAAGACTGCCTCTTGTTACTTAAAATTTCATTTTTACTTTAAAAAACATTAATATAAAAATAATTTCTGAAAAATGCTATTCTGCAGTTCATAACCATTAATTTTTTAATATTAATTTGTTTCCTTAGTTTATTACCCGCCAAAGAAAAATGGTGATATAACAATTCTATCTCCATCCTGGACTTGCTCCTTAAGATCAACTACCTTCCCATTGCGAATTATAACCATCGGAATTTTATTTTCCAAATTTATCTTTGTTAATAATTCTTCAATAGTAACAGGTTGAGGAAGCTCTAAATCTCTCTCCCCAAATCCAGTTTTATAAATTAAGTGACTTATTATCTTTAGTTTAATTTTTATCATTTAAGAAGTAGTATAATTATAATGCTTTGGATTTTTCTATATTTTCTTTATTTCATTTAAGAGAAGTATATTTCTCTAATTCGATCATTTCTTCTTCTAGATCCAATTCTTTCATGCTCTGTTTCTTAGGAATTCCTCTACTATCCCATTTTCGTATTTCATAATAGTAGTCAAGTAATTGTTCATATTTTTCTTTTTCTAATACCTTACCTATAATAATACCTTTTTTGTCCGCATTCTTAGGATCAAACCATATTTCAGGTGGATAATCCCAATTTCTATCCCAATTGGGGTTCTCCCGAACCCAGAAAGCTCTATACAAAGAATATATTCTATCTGATACCTTCTCAAAATCATGCATGTTATAATTTAATCCAGTAGCATTATTAAAACATTGTATATGATAATCTTTATTTAGTTGTACTTCTACCCAAGGCAACCTACAGGCAATAATAGTTTCGAAAAGACCCATTCTAATTCTTTGTAATCTAATAACTTCTTCAGCTTTATCTTTTCCATAAGATTCCCGAATGGTTTTGGTAAGTTCATAAAGAATAATCCAGGCTTCTTTATGATGAGCACCAATAGATGATGTACTGAAAGCAAGGGCCATACCAGGGACGAATTTACAATTATAAGCTGAAATCTCCAGCCCCTTAATTTGCATGGCATAGGCCTCCGATTTATTTGCAATTTGTTTAGCCATCCTCTTTGTGCCTAAAGCAAGTAGTTTACCTTCATCTTCCTGATAGGCTATCTTCTTTAGAAGTTCCTTTGCTTTCTCAGGTTCTCCAAATTTAAAACTACCTTGAATTGCTCCTTGTTCAATAGCATCAGCGTAAAAGGCTAGTACTCCACCCGCGGAAATAGTATCTAACCCATAATCATCACAAAGATAATTTAAAGAAGCCACTTGAGGCAGGTCAAAAATCTCCAGATTGCTTCCTAACATTCCAATGTTTTCATAATCCACTTCTGCCAATTTTTTCTCTTTATCCAGAATTGCAATTCCACAATGCATTGAGCAATTGGGACAACCATAGGTAGCAACCCTAGCTTCACTCACTCTCTGTCCATCTATCTTCCAAGCATTCTCATGAAAAGTCTTTCTCATATTTTTTACTGGCAAAGCTGCTACTTCGTTAAGCCAACTCAGGATTCCAGTAGTTCCTTGGATTGACCATCCAACTTCTTTATCAAGCTCCCTTTCCTTTCTTAACCCTTCAATACCAATTTTTTTCAATCCTTCTGGATTAGCAATTGCTATTTCTTTAGTACCCTTCACTACAATTGCCTTTAAATTCTTGGAACCCATTACAGCACCTATTCCAGGCCTTCCCCCTGCTCTTCCTTCCATACTACGTATTATTGAATAGAGAACTTTATTTTCCCCAGCTTGACCTATAGTCAGAATCCCTACATTTCTGCTATATTTATCATAAAGCCAATTTAATGTATCATAAGTTCCTTTACCCCATATTTCCTCAGCAGAAAAAAACATTACCTCATCATCTATTATATATATAGAGAGAGGTTTAACTGCTTTACCCTCAATTATCAAAAAATCATATCCCGCTTTTTTTAGTTGGATAGCTACTCTCGATCCTATGTTACCGTCACCAAGACCTCCTGTTAAAGGAGATTTTGCTCCAACCTGAACCTTCCCTGTATTAGGAGCAATAACACCGGAAATAGGCCCTAAAGCTATTACTAATTTATTTTCAGGACCTAAAGGATCAATGCCTGGCTTTAGTTCGTCCCATAAAATTTTGGTAACGAATCCTTTCCCACCTATCCATTTTTTAGCAAACTCTTCACTATATTTCTGTCTTTTTACATCTTGTTTTGTTAAATTTACTCTTAAATAATTTCCAGTCCATCCTTCCACTTTTTACTCTCCTTTCCTTCGCTCTATGGTACAACGAATGATTTATGAATAATAATAAAGCCAATCTACTACTATATTTAATATTATTACTTATATTTTAATTATAGTATCTTTTGGTAGGGGAAAATATACCCTACCAAAAGATACTTTTCTAATAAATGTCGCGTTGAAATTGTAAATTAAAATTTAAAAATAATAATTCTTCTTTGCTTTATTTCCCTCTTTTTAATTCTCCTGTGGCAGCTTCTTTAGGAAATACTACTATCTGTTCTCGGTTCTGCCATTGAATTATCAACATAGGAGGTTGCCATTGATGATACTTAACTGTGCCGGGTTCTAATCCAAATTTAACAACTCCACTGGCAACTTCAAGTTCAGTTTCCTCTAAAGCTTTTACAATCTCTTCTCCATCAGTAGATCCTGCTCTCTCAATTGCATCAGCAGCTATTAATAAAACATTATAAATTGATCTTGATTTATAATCAGTAGGTTCTCTATTAAATTTCTTAACATAATCCTCTCTGAATCTTTTTGCTACTTCTGTTAATTCTACTTTAGAATGCATTGCTGACACGAAACACTCTAATTCTCCTGCCTCCCCAACATTTTCCCAAAATTCAGGCCATAGACTTGGAGGACCTGCTCCTTCTAATATCAGAGCATTTGCTGGGCTTAAGCCAACTTCATAAGCTTGAGCTATAAAATCATGAACACCAAATCCATAGATATAAGCTAATATAAGATCAGGTGCATAATCTATTATTTTATTAAGTTCTGTATAATATTCTTGGCTTTCCACTGCTGTAATAATGGAATTATAAGGTATCCCCTCTTTTTGTAAGCCTTCTTCTGATAATTTTTTTATTCCTAGCCCCCAGTCAGTATTTTCTGCAACAATCATTATTTTCTTGAAATCCTCAGCAACTATCCACTGGATAATATTATCTACCACCCCACTATTACAAGGACCTGCTCTAAATATCCACTTATATCCTTTACTGGTAACTTCGTCAACCCATGCCTCAGCAATAATAAAAGGAACTTCGTATCTGTTTGCTATTTCTATTTCTGCCAGCGCACAGGAACTATGGCTTTCTCCTACTACAATGGAAACTTTATCACGTGTGATGAGTTTCTCGATAGCAGAAGCAGCTTTTTCTGGGACTCCTCCAGTATCTTCAAAAATAACTTCAACTTTTTTGCCTAGAATCCCACCTTTGGTAGTATTTATATAATCTAAAGCTAATTCAATTCCCTCTTCAAATGCTACACCAGTTGCTGCCGCAGGACCGGTACGAGGACCTACCACACCTATTTTTATAGTCTCTTCTTGTGCCATTATAGATATCGAAGATATCAAAAGCATTGTTATCACGAGAGAGATAAAAATAGAAAAAAATCTCTTCTTTAACATCCTATTTCCTCCTTTTATTTTACAAATTTACTAACTTACTGAAATATAAATTTTCGACTCACTCCTATTTTTAGTCTATAAAATTTTCACCTCCTCCTGACCATTAAATTACTATCAAATAACTATAAACCTAAATATGCTTTTCTTATCTCTTTATTTTTTATTAATTCACTTGACTTGCCACTTAGGGTAACCTTCCCCGTTTCTAAAATATAACATCTATCACTATTTTTTAAAGCAAGGTCAACATTCTGTTCCACTAACAAAACAGTTATCTTTCTTCTTCGCAATTCTTTTATAACTTCAAAGACTTCTTGAGTTATTTTTGGAGCTAGTCCTAATGAAAGTTCATCTACCAAAAGAAGCTTGGGTTCTAGCATCAATGCCCTCCCTATTGCCAACATTTGTTGCTCTCCTCCACTCAGCAGACCCGCACTTTTATTTGCCCTGGTTTTCAAGATTGGAAATAATTCATATATCCATTTAATATTTTTAGCAAAATTAACTCTGGCTCGCCTCGGATAACTTCCTATTTCTAAATTTTCATATACCGACATATTTTTAAAAATCCTTCTTCCTTCAGGAACCCAAGCTATGCCCATTCTCGCAATTTCATAAGAAGGTTGATTACTAATTTCCTTATTAAAAAATTTAATATTTCCAGATTTAGGAATTAGTAAACCTAAAATAGTCTCAATCAAAGTGCTTTTACCACTACCATTAGCCCCAATAACCGCTACAATTTCGCCTTCTTCTACATTAAGCGATACGTCCCACAGAACATGAATTTCACCTCTAAAAATATTGAGTTTTATAACCTCAAACATCTGTATCTCCCAAATATGCTTCTATAACTTTTGGATCTCTGGCTACTTCACTAGGTTTACCTTCACTTATTTTTTCACCATTATCAAGTACGATAATTCTCTCAGCTATTTCCATAATAACCCCCATAACATGTTCAATCCAAAATTGAGTTATTTCAAACTCATTTTTCATTCTTTCAATTAATTTTACGGCATCCCGAATTTCAGTATTATTCAATCCAGCAAATACTTCATCTAATAACATTATCTTAGGATTAGTTGCTAAAGCTCTGGCTACCTCAAGCCTTTTTTTTTGAATTAAATTTAAATTTTTAGCCAATATATTCCCATAATTATCTAAGTCTACAAATTTTAGGAATTTTTTTGCCTCTTTTAATTTCTCATTGCTGTTATGTATTTTTTCTTCTCTCCCTATAATACTAACCATAATATTTTCTAGGCAAGTTAATTCCGGAAAAGGCCTTGGTATTTGAAATGTTCTAGCAATCCCTTTCCGGCACAGCTGGTGTGAATTAAGATTAGTTACATTTTCATCATCTAGATAGATACTGCCTTTATCAGGACGGTAAACTCCTGCAACAACATTAAAAAGAGTAGTTTTCCCAGCACCATTAGGGCCAATTAATCCAACTATTTCTCCCTCTTTAATCCCAAAATTAACTTCTTTTAAGGCTGTAACTCCTCCAAAAGATTTAGAGATATTTTCTCCCTTAAGTTTCCACATAAAAACCTTTCTTTTTAGACATTTATTAAATTTATAAAAATGAGCTAAAATTGTTTCTTATATTTTATATTTATTAGCTAATATTAATAATCATATTTAGACTGTGTTTCTATTTTTAAAAGATCTGTTTTACTTTGAGTTATTTTTCGGTATAACCCTACAATTCCTCCAGGAGCAAATTTAATCACTAAAAGACTAATAACACCAAATAATAATAAATGAAATTTCCCAAAAATTCTTATATATTCTGACAATACTTGTAAAAAAACTGCTCCAGCAATAGGTCCACTTAAAGTACCCATACCTCCAATGATGGTCATTGCTAATATCATAAACATTTGACTCAAAGAAGACATTTCCGGTGTAATTAAAAGTAGATAATGACCATATAATCCCCCTGCAAAACCTGCTATGGCACTACTGATTGTAAATGCAATGACTCGTACCTTAACTGTATCAATACCAATTGAAGAGGCAGCTAATTCATCATTTAGCACTGATTTAAACTTTAGTCCAAGATCTGATTTAATCAACTTAGCTAAAAAAAATATAATAATAAAAGTGATTGATAGCATTATGTAAAAATAAGCTGTCTTTGAATAAAAACCCAATAAATTGGGAACCTCTAACCCCATTGTTCCTCGGGTAATTTCATATTCATTTTTAATAATAATATGAACAATCTCCGAAAAACCAAGGGTTGTTAAAGATAGATATATACCTCCCATTTTTAAACATAACAGCCCCAATCCTAAACCAAATATTGCTGCAATAACTGAACCAAATAAAAGCGTTATTAAAGGAGATATGCTCATTTGAACAGACAAAATACCTGAGATATAAGCACCTATAGCAGCAAATGCGGCATGGGCAAAAGAAACTTGTCCAGTATAACCCGCTAGTAAATTCCAACTAGATGCCATAATAACGTAAAACAAGGTCAGAATCGCAACGTGTAACCAATAGTCATCAAGTAGAAAAGGAAGACAAACCACAATTCCTAAGAAAATGACCAATAATAAATTTTTGCTACTCTTTTTCAAATTAATCCTCTCTTATCATTCTTTATTTAATTGTTGTCCCAAATAATCCTGAGGGTCTAAATAAAAGTATTAGAATTAATATAATAAATCCAAAGATATTTCTATATCCTGATGAAATATACGCTACCCCAATATTTTCAATAATACCTAACAATAATCCTCCTATAACACAGCCTTTAAAAGATCCCATACCTCCCAATACCACAACAACAACTGAAGTTAATCCTATTCCCACACCCCCCATCGGAGTCACTCCAAAAATTGGTGAAATTATAGCGCCTGCTACACTGGCAAGGGCTACTCCAAAACCAAAAGAAAACGAATTTACTTTATCACAATTTATTCCCATTAAAGAGGCAACTTCACGATCTGCAGAAATAGCCCGAACTATCTTACCAAACCATGTTTTATTCATTACTATAAAAAAAAGAATCAAAAGCAAAACTGCAACGATAAACGTAATAAGTCTCTGGCTGCTATAGTAGAATAAATCTAACACATTAATGGATCCTCTTATCCAACTCGGTGGTTTTTTGGGATATGGTCCAAAAATAATTAAAGCAATATTTTGTAAAACAATAGATAATATAAAAGTTATAATCAGAGAGTCCATAAGATTACCATAAGTTGAACGAATGAGGGTTTTTTCTACTAAAAAGCCTATCCAAAAAATTAATCCTAATGATAAAAGTATTGCTATTAATGGACTAAACCCTAAGGATCTGCTAAAAAAATAACTGAAATAAGCACCGAATATATAAAATTCTCCATGAGCAAAGTTCATCACATTCATAGCTCCTAAAATTAGAGATATCCCCAGTGCTGATAAAGCATAGATAGTTCCTATTACTATCCCATTAAATATATTCACAAAGAGGGAAGACATACTGCAAATTTCTCCTTAATATTTTTTCGACCTGTTTAATCTGAATTGCTAATCAATTACTTTACCTGGTAAAGTAGTTTGAAGTCCTTTCTCAATCTCTAAAAAAACTTCTTTCAAAATATCAACAATTTTATCAATCTCCTGTTCCTGAATTATATAAGGCGGAGCAATTATAATCCCATCTCCATTTATGCCATCAACCATCCCTGTTGTTGTCGAGTAAATATACAATCCTTTTTCAAAACTTTTTTTCTGAATCTTTTCTTTAAATAAAATTTTTCTTGGAAAAGGAACTTTGCTATCTTTATCTTTTACAAATTCAATTCCTATCATTAATCCCTTTCCTCTTACATCACCTATAAAGAAGAATTTTTCTTTCAGCTCTTCTAATTTTTCATAGAGATATTTACCCCTTGCTGCACTTTTTTCAACCAGATCATGTTTTTCCATATAATTTAAAACTGCTAATCCTACTGCAGATGATACTGGATGATGGGAAAATGTATATCCATGAACAAAATTGTCTCCCTTTTCTTTTATTACATCAACTATTTCTTTTTTAACTGCCATTGCAGCTAAAGGAACATAGCCACTTGAAATACCTTTACCCATAGTCACAATATCTGGAACTACCCCCCAATGGTCTAAAGCAAACCACTTCCCAGTTCTACCATATCCGCTCATTACTTCATCTGCAATAAAGAGAATATTATATTTATCACATATTTCCCTTATAATTCGATAATATTCTTTTGGAGGAACAACGGCTCCCAATGTACTACCAATTATAGGTTCTGCAATAAAAGCAGATATTGTTTCAGGCCCTTCTAATTCAATCATTTTTTCTAAAAATCTTGCACAAAGGATTTTACATTGAGGATAAGTTTTTTCAAAAGGACATCTATAACAATAAGGAGCTGGGATATGAGGAAAATCTAATAACAAAGGAAGATAAGGTTTTCTAAAACTTACTTTACCCATCATAGATAAAGAGCCTAAAGTACTTCCGTGATAACTAAACCAACGACCAATTACTTTATATCTTTGTGAATTTCCCAAACTTAGCTGATATTGTCTTGCTAACTTTAGGGCAGTTTCATTTGCCTCCGAACCACTCCCAACAGGATATATTTTATCAATACCTGAAGGCAAGACTTTCGCTAACTTCTTCGTAAATTCTTCTATTGCCAAAGTGGTAAACTGACTCCCATGGACATATGCAATTTGTTTGGCTTGTGCTTCAGCTGCTTCAGCAATTTCTGATATGCCATGACCTATTGTTACACAAAGGGGTCCACCTGTCCCATCAATATATTTTTTACCTTCTTGGTCATACAAGTAAATACCTTCTCCCTTAACACAAATTGGTAAATCTCCATCTAACTTTCTATAGAAAACATTCCCATTTGGATATTGATACATTTTCCCCCTCCAATTCATACTTTTATATCTTCTACTTATGAATTCATCACAATTTTATATATACAAATTTATTAATTAACTATAATTCTAATTTAAAAGAAATTTTTTCAGCTACTTGAATAAGTTTAGGAATATATTTCTGTTTCAATTCTTCAAGGGATACTCTTGCTGATGACATTGAAATATTAATTGCTGCTATTACCGATCCTTTTGCATCATATATAGGTGCACCAGCGGAAAGTAAACCAATTTCTAATTCTTGATTATTTATTGCATAGCCATTCTCTTTTATGCTTAGTAATTCCTTTTCTAAAACATCTAAATTCGTAATTGTATTTGGAGTATATGATCTCAACTCTCCCTCTTTCAAAATTTTTTTTACTTCAGAAAAAGGTTTATAAGCCAACAAAACTTTTCCAAGACAAGTACAATAAGCGGGTAATTTAGTACCTATAGTTAAATTAGTGCTCATCCATCTTTTTGTTGCTGACCGTGCTACATAAACAATATAAAAACCGTCTAATACTGCAATACTGGCAGACTCTTGACATTGACGGGCAAGTTCTTCTACGTAAGGAGTGGCAATATCTGTGAATCCTAATCCTTTTAGAGCAGTAAATCCTAAATCTAATACCTTAATTCCTAATTTATAACCTTTAGAGTGTTCATCTTTGGTTATATAGTCTAAATCTTGGAGAGTAGATAAATAGCGGAATATAGTAGATTTAGCAATATTGAGTTGGTTAGATAAATCAATGAGCCTTAAAACAGGTTTATCAGGAGTAAAACATTTTAATATTTCTAATCCACGAATTAGAGATTGTGATCTACTTTTTGAATTTAGTTTCATTCTGCATAACCTTTTTTCATTTATTGTTTTTATTATACATCATTTTCTCATAAAATCAATAATTCAAATTGCCTAATCAAAAATATTCTAAAAAATATCTAATAATATAAATGGAATAACTATTTCACAAGATAAAAAGTTTTTAATTTTGAATTATAAGCTTTTTATCTTATAATATAATTAAAAAAGTGATAAAAAACAAAACTAGATTCTCAACGCTAAGGCTGTGCCTGGGGGAAAATAAAAAGTATTTGACTTTTTAGAGTAAGCCCATAAAATAGAGCTATTAAATACCAATATAATCATATATAATTGTGTGATAGGCACCATAACATACTAACTATACATACTACCTTAACAGCAGCACATCATCGTGGAACATCACCAATAACAAAAGTGCAGATATTGTATTGTCTAATTATAAATTAAGGAGGATAAAAAATGACTGCAATAAGTAAAAAAATTGATATCTATCAGGAAGCTACATCTACGGAGCAGTATTTTTACCTGCATAATGGCATACCATTGAAAAGTCTGGCTGAACTAATTGACCAACTGGTTAATATGGATGAGGAATTGTTTAGATATCATGTTAACGAAAAGAATAATGATTTTGCCAACTGGATACGAGATGTATTTGGGGCAAAGGAATTAGCCAGAAGAATATCTATGTCTCGCTCTGCTCAGGGAATGCTAAAATCAATTACCAAATATTTAGAATCATAATTCATTTTGTAAATTTTGGTAGATAAAACAGAAAGAAAGGATTTAGTAAAATTATAAATTTAAAAACAATCAACGGAAAACAGCGAGTTGTCATTGAAAATGTACAACCAGAGATTAATCATGGTGAATTTGCCATTAAAAGAATTGAAGGAGAAAAAGTAAAGGTTACGGCTGATATCTATGCCGATGGTCATGACCAGATTCAGGTTTATCTACTTTTTCGAAAAAAGGGAGACACCAGATGGCAAAAAATGTTTATGGAATTGGTAGTAAATGACCTCTGGCAGGGAGAATTTATGGTAAGTGAACCAGGCATCTACGAATATACTATAGAAGGATTAGTGGATCACTTATCTACCTGGTGGAAGGACATTCAGAAAAAGGCAACCGGCAGTGACAATTTGGCAGTCGATTTGAAAAGCGGTATTTCCCTCTTAGCTAAGGTAGCACCTAAGGTGGTAGAAGCTGATAAAAAAGCCGCTCTGCAAATGCTCATTGCCCTTCTTCAAAAAGGTGAAGAACAAGGCGAAATCCTAAAATTACTGGAAAAAGAGTTAGATAGTGAATTTCGGCAAAAATATCCTTTAACAGATCATATTACCCGTTATCCTAAAAATTTAATAGTTACTGTAGACCGGAAAAGGGCTGGTTTTAGTGCCTGGTATGAAATGTTTCCCCGCTCCACCTCTTCCCAACCAGGCAAGCACGGTACTTTTCGTGATTGCCTGACTTGGATTCCGCAAATCGCTCAGATGGGGTTTAATGTTCTTTATTTCCCTCCTATTCATCCCATCGGTATTACCAATCGCAAGGGGAAAAATAATACTATTCTGGCTAATGACGAGGATCCTGGCAGTCCCTGGGCTATTGGTAATGAAACTGGCGGACATATGGCTATCCATCCCCAGCTGGGAAGTTTTGAGGATTTTCAAGAAGTAATCAAGAAGGCTAAAGAATATGGCCTGGAAATAGCCTTAGACCTGGCTTTTCAATGTTCACCAGATCATCCATATCTCAAAGAACATCCGGAATGGTTTCGTTGGCGAGTGGACGGCACCATACAATATGCAGAAAATCCACCCAAAAAATATGAAGATATCGTTCCTTTTAATTTTGAGACTGAACACTGGAGAGAATTATGGGAAGAATTAAAAAACATTGTTCTCTTCTGGGTTAAACAGGGGATTAAAATTTTTAGAGTAGATAATCCCCATACCAAGCCATTCTTATTCTGGGAATGGTTAATTACTCTAATAAAAAAAGATTATCCAGAGGTAATTTTTTTAGCAGAAGCATTTACCCGACCTAAAGTAATGTATCGATTGGCTAAGCTTGGATTTACACAATCCTATACTTATTTTACCTGGCGAAATAGTAAGCAGGAATTAACTGAATATCTAACTGAATTGACTCAATTTCCAGTAAGAGAATTTTTCCGTCCTAATTTCTGGCCTAACACTCCAGATATTCTCTCTGAATACCTCCAGGCCGATGGCCAACCTGCCTTTATCATCAGATTTATCCTGGCAGCTACCCTCTCTTCCAATTATGGAATTTATGGTCCGCCCTATGAACGATTTATCAACAAGGCTTTGCCCGGTAAAGAGGAATATTATGATTCAGAAAAATATGAACTGAAATATTGGTCCCCAGAGGAGGTAAAGGAAAGTACCAGGGAGTTATTCGCCAATATCAATCGGATTAGAGAAGAAAATCCTGAATTTCACCAAACTAATAATATCAGGTTTTTACCAGTAGAAAACAACCAGTTACTTTATTTTGCTAAATTTAATGAGGAGGAAACTGATGCCCTTCTGGTAGTAGTCAATTTAGATCCTTATTATACCCAATCTGGATGGGTAAGGGTACCCTTATCCGAACTGGGCCTCTCACCTGACCAGTCTTTTTTAGCCCATGATTTATTAGGTGGCGGTCAATATATCTGGCAGGGTGAATATAATTACGTAGAACTAAATCCTCATGTCCTACCAGCTCATATCTTGAAAATTAAAAAACAGCTCAAAAAAGAAAATCAATTCGATTATTTTAGTTAGGAGGGAATGATACATGCTAAGGGAAGAAGACTTCTCAGAAGCACCCTTATGGTATAAGGATGCCATTATCTATGAGGTTCATGTCAAGACTTTTTATGATAAAAATGGTGATGGAATAGGAGATTTTAGAGGACTCACCGAAAAACTCGATTACCTGGAAAGCCTGGGGGTGAATGCTATCTGGCTGCTCCCCTTCTTCCCTTCCCCCCTGAAGGATGATGGTTATGATATTTCTGACTATTATAATATTCATTATCATTATGGCAATATGCGTGACTTCAAAAATTTTTTAAAAGAAGCACATCGTCGGGAAATGAAGGTGGTTATTGAGTTAGTTTTAAACCATACCTCAGACCAGCATCAATGGTTTCAGAGAGCCCGCAAAAAAAATGCCCCTAAAAAATGGGAAGACTTCTATGTCTGGAGTGACCAACCGAATAAATATTTAGATGCCCGAATTATCTTTCAGGATTTTGAAACCTCTAACTGGACCAGGGATCCGGAAAAGGAAAAGTATTACTGGCACCGTTTCTATTCACATCAACCGGATTTGAATTATGATAACCCAGAAGTACAGAAAGCCATCCTAAAAGTGATTGATTTCTGGATGGAGATGGGTGTGGATGGGATGCGTCTGGATGCCGTTCCCTATCTCTTTGAGCGGGAAGGAACTAATTGTGAAAATCTACCAGAATCATTGGAATTTTTAAAAAAAATGCGAGCACATGTTGACCAACATTACCAGAATCGCATGATACTGGCAGAAGCAAATCAGTGGCCTGAGGATGCTATTCGTTATTTCGGTAAGGGAGATGCCTGTCATATGGCTTTTCATTTTCCCCTCATGCCCCGTATGTTTATGGCTTTAAGAATGGAAGATTGTTTTCCCATCATTGATATTATGGAACAGACCCCTTCTATTCCCGATAACTGTCAATGGGCACTCTTTTTGAGAAATCACGATGAGCTAACCCTGGAGATGGTTACTGATGAAGAGAGGGATTATATGTATCGGGTATATGCCAGGGATGCCACTGCCCGAATTAATTTGGGAATCAGAAGGCGATTAGCCCCTTTACTGGAGAATCATCGTCGAAAAATGGAGATTATGAATATCTTGCTTTTTTCTCTACCCGGCACACCAACCATTTATTATGGCGATGAAATTGGTATGGGTGATAATCACTTCTTAGGAGACCGTGATGGAGTAAGAACACCTATGCAATGGAGTGCAGACCGCAATGCTGGATTTTCCAGAGCTAATCCTCAGAGACTTTACCTACCAGTAATTATTGACCCAGCCTATCATTTTGAGACCGTAAATGTAGAAAACCAGGAACAAAATCTAACTTCTTTTCTCTGGTGGATGAAACGGGTGATTAAGATGCGCAAAGATTACAAAGCCTTCGGTCGAGGCTCTATTGAGTTCTTACATCCCGATAATCCCAAAATTCTGGCTTTTCTCCGAAAATATGAACAGGAAATTATATTGGTAGTGGTAAATCTCTCCCGCTTTTCCCAGGTAGCAGAATTAGACCTCTCCCGTTATACTGGCTATACCCCTGTTGAAATATTCAGTAAGATCTCCTTTCCGGTTATTCAGGAAAAACCTTATGTTATGACTATGGGTTTTCATGATTATTTCTGGTTTATATTGCAAAAAGAGGAAGAGCTTCTCCCTGAGAAATCAGCCAGAGAAATTCCAGTTATCAAATCCAATATGGACTGGACTCAACTATTTAATAACCAAATAAGAGCTAAAATTGAAAATCAGGTTTTACCTCCCTTCTTGAGAGAACAGCGCTGGTTTGGCAGCAAAGCTCAGAAAATATTAAAAATTAATATCAGCGAGGTAATTACAGTAAAGAACAGTAATGGTTTCACGATAGTGCTTATTATAAAAGTAAATTATGCTGCCTCAGCAGTAGAATACTATCATCTTCCCCTCTCTTTTCTGGAAATGGAGCAAGCTAAAGAACTTTTGAACGAAAGACCCCAATCTATATTGTTCTATTATCAGTCACCAAATCAAGAAGGTCTTATTTATGATGGAGTTTTAGATGAGGAATTTCATCGAACTTTATTACAATTGGTCGCCAGAAGGAGAGTTATTCGGGCCTGGGATGGTAAATTAAAGGCTTACCCTGGAAAATATTTTAGAAAAGTACGTCAGTTTATCAGCCATTTTGAACGTTCTAAACTACTTAATGTAGAGCAGAGTAATTCCTCTATTCTTTATGATCGTCAATTAATTTTTAAATTATTTAGAAAATTAGATGAGGGAACCAATCCTGACCTGGAAATGGTAAAATATATCACTGAAAAAACTGATTATAAGAATGTGCCCGCTTTTGCTGGTGCCCTGGAATATCAGAAAAAGGATGGTTCTCAAACTACGCTTGGTATTTTATATCCCTATGTAGCCAGTGAGGGGAATGCCTGGGATTATACCCAGGATCACCTGACCAGATATTACGAAAGAGTTCTCTCTCAGCTAAGCCAGCTAGAAAAATTACCTGCTCTACCAGCTTCTCTTTTTGAAAAATCTCTAAATGATATGCCCGAAATAATGCCAGAATTAATCGGTGCCCCTTTTCTAGAAATGACTTATCTATTGGGGAAAAGAACGGCTGAACTTCACCAAGCCTTAGCTGGTACTACTCAAGACCCTAATTTTAAATCAGAGTCATTTTCCTTACTTTATCAACGCTCTATTTTTCAATCTATTCAAAGTCTGATTAAAAGAGTATTTCTGGCTTTAAGAAAAAATTATAATCAATACCCAGAAACAATACAGAATGAGGTAAAAGAAATTCTTTCTTCAGAATCTAAAATCATCACTTATTGCCGAGAAATTTTAGCCAAGAAGATTGAAGGCAAGAAGATCAGAATACATGGAGATTATCATCTCGGTCAGGTTCTCTACACCGGAAATGATTTTTACATTATTGACTTTGAAGGTGAACCAGCTAAACCCCTGGGTGAAAGAAAATTAAAACGTTCTCCTTTGAAGGATGTAGCAGGTATGTTACGCTCCTTCCATTATGCTGCCTTTACTCCTTTACTTCAAAAGAAGATTATGGGAGAATATGAAAAACTGGAATATTGGGCAAAACTCTGGACCTGGTATATCAGCAAAATCTATCTTGAGGCTTATTTAGAGTATATTGAGCCATGTTCTCTAATTCCAAAAGATAGATCAGAAATAAGTAAATTACTGAGTGTATATCTATTGGAGAAAGTAGTTTATGAGATAGGCTATGAGATGAACAATCGACCTGACTGGTTGGCCATACCCTTAAAAGGTATTCTCGGTGAGCTAGGAGCAATTGACCATGAAAAAGGAGAATAAAATGATACCAACCTATTCTATATTTAGTAAAGAGGATGTCTTTCTTTTTAATGAAGGTACCCATTATCAATTATACCGACATATGGGCGCCCATTTTAGGGAGGAGAAAGAAGAAAAAAAGGTTCATTTCGCAGTCTGGGCTCCCAATGCAGAGGCAGTTTCTGTTATAGGTGATTTTAATAACTGGCAACCTGACTCTCACCCCTTAAAACAAATTCATCTGGGTAGTGGTATCTGGGAAGGCACTATTAGCAGCCTGGATAAAGGAGAAAAATACAAATATCATATTAAATCCCGATATCAAAATTATAGGGTGGATAAAAGAGACCCTTTTGCCTTCTACGGTGAAAAACCCCCGGCTACCGCCTCTCTAATCTGGGATTTGAGCTACCAATGGCAGGATGGGGATTGGATGGAGAGGCGCCGGGAAAAAAATCAATTAAATCAGCCTTTTTCTATCTATGAGGTCCACCTTGGCTCCTGGCGGAGAAAATCAAATCTCCAAAATGATTTCCTCAGCTATCGAGAAATCGCCTCCCAGCTGACTCAATACTGTAAGGATAATGGCTTTACCCATGTAGAATTATTGCCAGTGATGGAACATCCCTTTTACGGTTCCTGGGGGTATCAGACCGTAGGTTATTTTTCTCCCACCAGCCGTTATGGCACGCCGCAAGATTTCATGTATCTGATTGATTTTCTTCATCAGCAGGGTATAGGGGTTATTCTGGATTGGGTTCCCTCTCATTTTCCCGGTGATGAGCATGGATTAGTCTATTTTGATGGTACTCATCTTTATGAACATGCTGACCCCAGACAGGGTTTTCATCCTGATTGGAATAGTTATATCTTCAACTATAGCCGACGAGAGGTACAGGCTTTCTTAATCAGTAGTGCCCTATTCTGGCTGGATTATTATCACGCTGACGGCTTACGGGTAGATGCGGTAGCCTCCATGCTTTATCTTGATTATTCCCGCAAGGAAGGGGAATGGATACCCAACCGCTTCGGGGGAAGAGAAAATTTAGAGGCCATAGACTTTATTAAAAAACTTAATGAAACTGCCTATTCCTATTTTCCAGACATCCAGATGATTGCCGAAGAATCCACTGCCTGGCCTATGGTCTCCCGACCTACTTATCTGGGCGGTCTTGGCTTTGGTATGAAATGGAATATGGGCTGGATGCATGATACTCTATCTTATTTTTCCCGAGATCCCATTTATCGTAAATATCACCATCAGGAGCTTACTTTTAGTTTGTTATATGCCTTTAATGAAAACTTTATACTATCTCTATCCCATGATGAGGTAACCCACGGTAAAAAATCCCTCTTAGAAAAGATGCCGGGGGATGACTGGCAGAAATTTGCTAATTTACGCTTACTTTTTGGCTATATGTTTGCTCATCCCGGCAAAAAATTACTCTTTATGGGTAGCGAATTTGGCCAAAGGAGAGAATGGCAACACGATTCTTCCTTAGATTGGCCTTTACTGAACAGGCCTGATCATCAGGAAATACAAAAATGGATTAGAGACCTGAACCACTTCTACCAACAAGAAAATGCTCTTTATGAAGTCGATTTCGAAAGTACTGGGTTTCAATGGATTGAAAGTAACGACTGGGAACACAGTGTGCTCATTTTTCTCAGAAAAAACAGGAATGGCCAGGAAAAAATACTAATTGTCTGTAATTTTGTTCCTACACCATGGTATAATTACCGTGTTGGAGTCCCTGAAAAAGGCATCTGGCAGGAATGCTTAAACAGTGATGCCTCTACCTACGGTGGTAGTGGTCATGGCAACCTGGGTAAAGTAAAGACTATACCTATCCCCATCCACGGAAATGATTACTCAGTAAATATTACTATTCCGCCGCTAAGTATTATTTTCTTCAAAAAGCAGAAAACATATTCCTAATAACTTATTATAAAAGGAGTAGTCCAAGATGAACAATAATAAATTCATCTGTATTCACGGTCATTTTTATCAACCCCCTCGGGAAAATCCCTGGTTAGAAGACATTGAATTACAGGATTCCGCTTATCCCTTTCACGACTGGAATGAAAAAATTTCTGAAGAATGCTACAAGGCCAATACTGCCTCTCGTATTCTGGATGAAGAAGGTGATATTGTTCGCATTGTCAACAATTACACCTGGATCAACTTTAATTTTGGTCCCACCCTTCTCTCCTGGATGAAAAAACACCAACCAGATACTTATCAAGTAATTTTAGAGGCAGATAAGGTGAGCCAGGAAAGGTTTAGTGGTCACGGCTCAGCTATTGCTCAACCCTATAACCATATGATTATGCCTCTGGCCAACAAACAGGATAAATATACTCAGGTTTACTGGGGAATAAAAGATTTTCAGTCACGTTTTGGAAGGGATCCGGAGGGTATGTGGCTACCAGAGACAGCAGTTGATTATGAAACATTAGAAATCCTGGCTGAACTGGGCATTAAATATACCATCCTCGCTCCTCATCAAGCTAGCAGGATAAGAAAAATGGAAAAAGAGGCACCCTGGCAAGAAATCGAAGCAGCCAATATTAATTTCCGGCTACCCTACCGCTGTCCTTTACCTTCTGGCAAGTCAATAAATATTTTTTTCTTTAACGGGATTCTGACTAATGAAGTCAGTTTTGGAGACTTATTGCGTGATGGCAAAAAATTTGCCCATAAATTACTGAGTTATTTCTCCAGAGAACAAGAAAACCAACAGCCAGAACTTGTTCATATTGCTACCGATGGAGAGACCTTCGGTCATCATCACCGCTTTGGTGATATGGCCTTATCCTTCTGTCTAAATTATATTGAAGAAAATAAACTGGCTAAGATAACCAATTATGGAGAATATCTGGAATCACATCCACCTGCCTTTGAAGTAGAGATTTTAGAAAATACCTCCTGGAGTTGCGTTCATGGAGTTGAGCGTTGGCGTAATAATTGTGGCTGTCAAATTGGAACGCATCCGAATTGGCAGCAAAAATGGCGAAAACCGTTAAGAGAGGCGATGGACTGGCTGCGAAATCAGGCTCTTCCACTCTTTGAAAATGGTGCTTCAGTCTATTTTAAGGATGTCTGGCAAGCCAGAAATGAATATAGCACCATCATTTTTGAGCGTAGCCCGGAACGTGTTTATGATTTTTTAGGAAAATTTGCCAGTCACTCTCTCAGTAAAGAGGAAACAACTCGAGCTATAAAATATCTGGAAATGCAACGTAATGCCATGTTAATGTATACCAGCTGTGGGTGGTTTTTTGATGAAATATCCAGAATAGAAACGGTACAGATTATGAAGTATGCTGCCCGCTGCCTGCAGCTGATAAAAGAACTAGATTCTATCGACTTAGAATCAGAATATATAAATAAATTAGCCCAGGCACCTAGTAATGTTCCTTATTACGAAAATGGAGCTAAAGTTTATCAATTACTGGTCAAACCAGTGGTAATCGATTTACTTAGGGTGGGAGCTCACTATGCCATCTCTTCCTTATTTAATGGAAAACAAAAAAATATTTATGCTTACCAAATTTTGGATAGTGAAATGGAATGCCAACAAAAAGGTCAATTAAAGATTGCTATCGGTCGGGCAACTATCCAATCGGAAGTTACCATTGAAGAAGACCAAATCAGCTTTGCCGTGCTTCATCTTGGTGACCACAATGTAAATGGGGGTGTACGGCGATACCAGAACGAACAGACTTATCAGGAAATGGTTCGGGAAATTAGTGCTGCTTTTAATCAAGTTAACGTACCAGATATCATTAGATTAATGGATAAACATTTCCAGACCAATAGCTACTCTCTCTGGCATCTATTTAAAGACGAACAGAGAAAGGTTATCCAAAAAATATTGCAACCTAACCTGGAAGAGGCGGAAAGAAGTATAAAGCAAATCTATACTGATAACTATACTATTATGCATTTTCTAAAACAGCTTAATGTCCCTATTCCTCAATCTTTATTACTTATTAGCCAACAGGCCATTAATCTAGAATTTGACCACCTGTTCTCTAAGAAAGATCTAGATTTAGAGAGACTGGAAAATCTCCTCCAGGAGATTAAGGAGTGGTCTGTAAATATTGATAAGGCTGCTTTGGAATTAAAGATCGAAGGCTGGGCAAATCAAGCAATGGAAGAATTAGAAAAACAGCCCCATAATATAGATTTTATCCGCTCAATTGTCGGTATTTTGACTAAACTGGAAAAAATAGATATCGCATTTTATCCCTGGAAAGCCCAAAATATTTACTTTAAGATGAAACAGGAATTAATTTCTTCTTTCCAAAAAAGGGCTGATGAGGGAGATGAGAAGGCCAAATTATGGTTAGAAGAATTTAAAAAATTGGGGGTAATGCTCAATATAGGTGTATCTTAAAGGGGAACTAAAAGAATGATAAAATATCGTAGTAGCGGTCTACTATTGCCCATTTTCTCACTACCTTCCAGGTTTGGCATTGGGGATTTAGGAAAAGAGGCTTATCAGTTTGCCAAACTGCTCTCAACTAGTGAACAGTATTTCTGGCAAATTCTCCCTTTAAATCCTATCAAATTGGAACATGGCAATTCTCCTTATCATTCCTGTTCTGCCTTTGCCGGCAATCCCCTCTTGATCAGTCCCGAACTACTTTATCAGGAGGGCTTATTAAAAAAAAGTGATCTGGAAAGTTATTATCTACCTGAAAAATCGGAGATAGATTTTGTTAGAATATATTCCTTAAAACAAAATCTCCTCCAGAAAGCCTGTGCTGTTTTCCCTCAACTACCAATATTAACCCAGGAATTTGACGATTTCTGCTATGAGCAATCTTTCTGGCTGGATGACTATGCCCTCTTTGAGGTTTTATGTCTCCAATTTCCCAATAAACCATGGAACAAGTGGCCTATCCCGATAAGGGATCGAGATAAAAATACCCTGGCAGAATTCAGAAAAAAAAAGTCAGCAGAACTTAAGAAATACAAAATTATCCAGTTTCTTTTTTTTCGACAATGGTCTAAATTTAAAAAATACTGTTCTGCAAAAAATATTCAGATTATTGGAGATATACCCATCTATGTTACCTATCAAAGTGCAGAGGTCTGGGCTCATCCCGAACTTTTTAAACTGGATAAGAATAAAGGTCTGCTTTATCAAGCGGGTGTTCCACCGGACTATTTTAGCACAACCGGGCAGCTGTGGGGGAATCCGGTCTATCGCTGGTCAGCACATCGTAAAGAAGATTTTTACTGGTGGAAAAAACGTATCGCTCATAATCTAGCAATGTTTGACCTATTACGAATTGACCATTTTAGAGGACTGGTAGCATACTGGGAAATAGCGGCTGGCGAGAAAACTGCCATCCACGGGAAATGGGTAAAGGGTGGAGGAAAATATTTCTTCCAAATGTTGAAACGGGAATTTCCTGAGTTACCCTTTATTGCTGAAGATTTAGGTGTTATCACCGAAGATGTGGTGCAGATAATTAATCAGCTTGGACTCCCTGGCATGCGAGTATTACTTTTTGCCTTTGATGATACCTTCCCCCATAGTCCTTATTTACCCCATAATCATATAGCAAATTGTGTAGTATATACCGGAACTCATGACAATAATACTATCAAAGGCTGGTGGCAAAGAGAATTAAAACCTCCCCAAAGAAGACTGCTGGGAAGATATCTGGGTAAAACGCTCAGGACTACCAGTATACACTGGCATCTCATAAGAATGGCTCAAGCCTCGGTAGCAAATTTAGCCATTATTCCTGTTCAGGACATTCTGGGATTAGGGGCAGAGGCAAGAATTAATAATCCTGCCCAAACTCATTCCAACTGGCAATGGCGTCTTACCACTAAACAGATGCTAGAATTAAAAGACGATGCTTTACCGCAATTAAAAGAGCTAACCCAAACCTACGGTCGAGCAAAACCTTAAGACATTTCTTTTATATTTTATTTACCTTCTAGTAACTATATATTTAAACGATATACGATATACGTAATACCATATTTACCCTCACCCTACCCTCTCCCTTCTNNTGTTTCTTATCTAAAAAGAGTATCTAGTATTTAGTATATAGTGTAAATTTCAGTTAAAAAATAAAGAACAATACTTTTTAAAGAAATTCTATCTTATTTTATCAACAAGATATGGAAGGGGAAAAATTCCCCTCTTGAGAGGGGTGTCCCGAAGGGACAGGGTGTTCTCCTTGAAAACCCCTTTATTCCCATTTCCATCTTATCATTCTCACTAAGCGATAAGAATATATTACCTAATATCACCTTATTATATCTTGTCTTTTAAAATCTTTTATAACAAATAAATTCCTTATCTAGAGGTATAGGAATTATTGAAATTCCTATACCTCTAGGATATTCTGTTAGATAGTTAGTTATTAGCTTTAATTTATTGTTTTTCTAAAACCTCTAAGGGTGTAGTAGCTTGAGAACCTTTATCTCCAATAGCTTCAATAGTATAGACACCGGGCTTTAGCATAACTGTTGGGATTCCCCCTGCTGGTTTTAGTTTAAAGGCACCATATTCATTAACGGTTACAAATCCCCCGGTACCTGATTCAGCAAAGGCATAAGGAACTTCATCCACAGTCATAATTATCTTTACTTTTTCACCAGGGATAAATCCAGCACCGTAAAAAATCAATTTAGTTCCGGGCTCTCCACTTAGAGGTGTTACCACCAGACTCGGCACCTTCTCTTCTACAGCAAAAACCATCCCCACCGAGAATATGGCCATTACCAAAAACATAGTAATTAGTAGAATGCTTAATTTCATCCAACATCTCACCTTTCATCACCTCCTATTTATCATAAAAAGCTATTCTCCCTAATTCTTAACTGATTCATCATTACTATTTACTCTCTGGTGGAATAAAACGTTCTGGAACGTCAATACCATTTTCTACACAATACCTGTATAGCCCTGCATGGATTGGAATTTCACCGCCTGGTGCTACTAACCTGAAGTAATCAGTAATAGGATCCCATCCCACTATTCCAGGATATGCTGCTGCAACTTCATCAAAACCTTCTACATAAGCCTTTACAATTTCATAACCAACTTCTTCCGGTAAATTTGAGGAGGCAACTGCTCCAACTACTTGCCCTTCTTCCATTATTGTTGGATTATCCGGTAGTTCCACAATACTACCTGCTGGTGTTTCAAAGAACAGGATATAAGGGTATGCTGCTCTTATTTTTTCTATATCATCTTCACTATAACCTATAACCGCCAGGGGAGTTTTTAAATTTACTTCAATTAAAGCAGCGTCTAAAGATGTTAATCCACTAGATTTTTGCAACCCAACAATACGCCCCTGACTTAACAAATTGATAGCATCTCCTAGAGTTGCCGGAACAATATCTATGCCGGTTCCTAAAACTTTATCAAAATTGATAAAATTAGTGGTACCAGATGCCCCTGGTATTCCTGGACAGAATTTCTTACCTCCCAAGTCCTTAAAAGTCTTTATCCCGGAATCTGCTTTAACATAGAGTCTGTTCACAATAGCATTTCTCAAGAATAACCATCTGATTGGTTCCCAGCCTTCACCTTCAAAATTACTTATACCTTTATGTAACTGCATGGCAGAGGCGGAATCCACGCATAAGGCAAAATCGAAGGTACCTTCCTTAACTCTTCTCAAATTATCCAGTGCCGCTCCACTCTCAATAACGGTAGTTATGATGTTATTATCTGCTTTATTGATAACTGAAGCAGTTCCCACACACCAGGCATATAATCCAGACGTGGAAGAAGTACTACCCATATTTAAATAGATAGTTTCCTGGGCTAAAACATTTCCCATTAACAAGCTGCCAGTCAGGATTAGGATGAGGACAAAGACCAATCCATTCCTTCTACTATTTTTCATTTTTTCTCACCTCCTTTCCTTTTCATATTTTTCCCAATTTTCTATCCCGCATCTTCAAAAAATCAACGAGCAAGAATTATTGGGAAATATAAACTTAAAATCATTTTTTATATTATTTTTTCCTCCAAAATTTCTTTTTTATTAATTACTAAACTTTGGTATAAGAAAACTGGTAAACCAATTCCTAAGCCTATGATCGATAGAATATGGTTGGGGCACATAAGTAAAAAACCACTCCCAACATACAAAAACCGGAATATTAAGTTAAAATGACTTTTAACCCTACCAAAAAAGCCGTAGGCCAGTAAGATAGCTCCTAAAAAAGCACTTATAGTATAGGTTATAACATTCCAAGCATCGCTGCGACCTACCAGAGCAGGATTAAGGACAAAAAAGTAGGGTATAATAAATGCTACCACACCTAGTTTTACTGATACTAAGGCAGTTTTAAACCAATTACTTTTAGCAATTCCTGCTGCCACAATGGCTTGAGTACAGGTAGGAGGGGTAACTCCTCCCAGGAGAGACCAATAAATAAAAAATAAATGTAAGGCTATTTGATCAACTCCTAATCTTAATAGCGATGGAGAAAGAATAG
The DNA here is from genome assembly GCA_002452835.1 of Candidatus Atribacteria bacterium UBA6794. Lineage (GTDB taxonomy): Bacteria > Atribacterota > Phoenicimicrobiia > Phoenicimicrobiales > Stramentimicrobiaceae > Oleihabitans. Next base: position 44,758 of record DKFO01000070.1, read on the forward strand.
AAAGAGATAATATATAAGTAGGAACTACAGGTAAAGAGGTGCCTAGAATAAAAGGTATAATTGTAGCAATTAAAAGTGCTAATAATAGATTATCTCCTCCTATCTCCAGGATTAATCCACTTATTTTTGGTGCTATACCAGTAATTCCAATCATATTAACCAGGATACTAACCGATACTAATATTGGCACTATTTTGCAAAGTGCTAATCCTCCCTCACTTAATCCATCTCTTATCTTAAGTAAGGAATCTTTTATTCCAGAGCGAGAAAGATCGGAAAGTAAAAATATGACAATAACTGCTACACAAGCATAAAATCCAGCAAAAACAAGAGCCCTTCCTATAAAAATAAAATATAACAAAACACCAGTAGGAATAATTAAGGAGGCGAGTCTTTTAAATTTTAAAATACTTCGCCAACTAGGAATTTCATTTTCAGGCACTGCCGCTAAACGAGAGCGTAATGTTTCAAAATGTACTCCCGCAAAGATTCCGGTATAATAAAGTAAGCAGGGAATTAAGGCATAACCTATAATTTTTAAGTAGGGAATACCTAAAAACTCGGCCATAATAAAAGCTGATATACTCATGATGGGTGGGGTAATTCCACCACCAGTGGAGGCAATAGCTTCTACTCCACCGGCAAAATTGGGGTCATATCCCAATCTTTTCATTAAAGGAATGGTATAATTACCCGTTACAGAAACATTTGCTACACCACTACCTGAAATACTACCAAAAAGTGCACTTGCTACCACTGCTGTTTTTGCCGGTCCACCTCTATATCGACCAGTTAAAGCCAGAGCGATATCAATAAAAGTCTTTCCTCCACCTGCCCCTGAAATAAGTGCACCAAAGATAATAAACATAGCAATAAAAGTTGCTGACATTCCGGTAATACTTCCATAAATCCCTAAAGCTGAAAAATATACTGAATTAATGACAAACTTCCAGGATAATCCTGGTAATCTCCATATCCCTGACAGTTTGGGACCTATTAAAATATACAGAAATAGTATTCCCACAAATATGGGAATAGCCCATCCCACAGACCTTCGTGCCGCATCCAGAATAACTATAATTAAGAGAGTGCCAATAATCAAATCAAAAGTTGATGCACTTCCTGGAATCATATAGATTTGCATTGCTTTTAAGAAGGTATTAACATTAGCAACTATTATTATCGCTATTACACATAGGTCCCAAAAGGAAATCTTTTCATTCTTTTGATTTGATTTCCCGTAAGGATAGGCTAAAGAGGCAAGTGAAATTCCCATAATAATATGAATTGCCCTTAATTGTAAATCTATCAAAGATACAAAAATGGGAAGCACTAATTGAGTCAGGGCAAATATTACACCACCCCAGAATAACAACTGGTTTCTATTCAATATTATTCTTCCCTTATTTTGGAAGGTCATATTTTCTTACCCTTATTTATAATTCTAACGGTATAAAATTTTTTTTCAAGATTCTAATAGCTTTTTCGGGGTCGATTCTTCCAAAAAGACCTCCTACAGTCGATAAAATATACGGGGCATCCAGTAATACTTTATGGGTTGGTCGTAGAATTGTATATTCTTCCGGGTTAAAAAGAGCTCCTTTAGCAATAACCTTAAGGTCTTCTAAAAGATAATCTTTATTCGCCTTACACTTATGATACACCGTTCCGCCAATTAATACCAGTGTGCACTCCTGGTTAAAGAAATTGACCCCTTCCTGTAAGAAATAAACATCAGTTTCTTTGACATGTCCCACATTATTGGCAGTAGCCACTGCTAAGGTTTCTTTAGCTAAGAGACTACGAATAAAGTTTTCTTCTTCCGTATTAGGAAGTATATGGGGATTATCATGGATCCACTTCAGATATTCCTTTAACTTGATTAACCATCTTTGATTTCTATAAATCATAAATTTATCCAGGTGGTCCCCATTCCCCTGGAAATCAGGATATTTCTGGTTAAACAATTCACTTATTTCTTTCTCTACCGTTCCATTTCTGAATCTTTCCAGTTCCATCAAATTTTCGGCATTGTAAGCTAATCCATATTTTCCTTCTACTCTACGATAAGCTAAAGGATAGTTGGGAGTTTTCAGTATAGTCCTTTTAACTTTCTTCTTGGGGTCATCCCAAGGATATTGATAAAGCGGATTGGAACGGACATTGGAAAAAAAGTCAGTAGTACATCCACCTATATCTAAAGCTACAATATTTCCAATACCTTCTTCTTCACCATACCCTCGGGCTAATAAATTAATTCCTAAAAAGGCTGCACGGGGAGTCGGTATAAATTTAGTACTCATATATTCCTCTACTACATCAAATCCCTTACCTCGAATAACTACTGTTTGGAATAACTCCCTTATCGCTTCATTTACTACCTCAATATTATACCTGTTCACTTCAGGCATGATATTGCCAGTAGCCCTGACATCAATATTATGACTATGAAAAATATCCAGAATTTCTTCAGTAACATCTTCGTTCCCGGCATAAATTATCGGTATGCCATATTTAGCATAGGTTGCTAATTTTGCCGACTCGGCTAAAATTCTGGCATTATGTAGCACTGTTTCCGTATCACCACCCTCATTAACTCCTCCACTTAAGAGTATAATTTCCGGACAATCTTCTAAATAAATTTTTCGAGCATCTTCTGATGATAATTTACCATCATAACTATTGAGCAGTTTTGCTCCCGCAGTGAGAGCAGCCAGATCAGCGGCAAATCCACTTTCCCTTTTAGTAGAAGCAACGGTAACCATTTTTAGGCCACCTTTGGCACTACTGCAGGGGAGTTTTATGTCAAATTCATCCATCTTCTCCCTTAAAGGATTCCAGCTCCCTTCTTCCCGACATTGTTCAAGACAACCCAAACCATTGGCTAAGCCTTCCCGAATATCATCAACTGTGGTTGGGACATAGTGTAAATTAACTTCATCTGAATTAGTATTAAAGATGGCAATTTTGGTATAAGTACTACCAAAATCAACTGCTAAAATTTTTTTATCTTTCAAATCTGTTATTCCCAACTGTTCTCTAAATGATAAGACAAAGTTGTCTTCCACAATGGCATCTTTTGATTCTGCTACTATAGATAATTCATCAGTCTGGCTAACATCTTTATAGAAATACCAGGGGAATTTCTCTCTGACCAGGTCAACTCTTTCTATTTCATCTTTTACCTGCTTCTGGCAAAATTCATCAATACGGCAAGTTCCCTCTACTATTTTCGTCTTACACATACCTGCTAATTCATAACGTTTATCTATTACGGTAACCTGGGGTGCCTGAAACAGACCTACCTGTAATGCTAAATCCAGATTATCAGCACTAATCATATCACATTGTCCTGAGGGGTAATTTTTCCCATCAATAAGGTCTAACAGCATGGTTTCATAATTTTTCTCTCTATCTTCTATCTTTTCTCTTTTGGCCGCTTCTTCTAGAGTAATGGCGTATTCGAAAAAGTTATCTAAATTTACTTTCCCTTCATATCCCCCCATTAAAGCTAAATGAAAAATATTGTACATGGCACCCTTCTTTAACTCTTCCTTCCGAGCTATTACATCAGGAAGTTGCCAGATTTCGGGAATAGGAGTACGATAATATTCTTCAAAGGACTGTTTAGTAATATCGCAACTGGCAATAATATCTTCTGCCTTGGCATCATGATGAGCCTCACAATAGCTAACCACATGGACAATATCTGGTTCCATAAACATCTGCCAATAAGTAGTCATTGCTAGATGGCTTTTAGCCTTATCTAGATTGGGAGGAAAACTAGAAAGTCCTCCTCGAGTCTCTTTAATAATACTGAAATTAAAATGCTTGGTTAGTGGCTCAATTAATTCATAAGCAGCTTTCATTTTCGCTAAATCATATCTGGGATTAATTTCAGGCGGTAAGTCAAACATAAGCTGCATAACATAAGTTTTTATATCCATTTTCAGGGCAATAATTCCGCATAGAACATGGTCTGTTACATACATATCATCAGAACATCTGCGCAGCTGCCATTGATGAGGGTCGTTTATCTCTAAAGGCTTATTTATAGAAGCCCACCAGCGCATGGTATTAAAATGTTCGTTAATACCATCTAAAATAGAAAGGGGTCCTCTCCCATCCAGGCGATTGTAAAAAAATACCGGCACTGCTGGGAAGGGCATATGTAAAGTTTCCTCGAATATCTTTGCTAATTCCACCAACTCATCAGTACCGGAGTATATTCTAATCATGGGGTAATTTCCACATTGAGTAGCCTCCTTTAGTCTTCTTAAATCCTCTTTGCTTCGAATTGGGGCACCACCCTCTCCTCTACGATATTTGGCAGGGTCTTCTTCTCCTCGAACAAATTTAGCCAGAAAGGCCTGACTGGCCTGGTCTGGGGCTAAAGATACAATTTCCAAAGCACCTGCTTCACTTATTTTTCTGGTGCCTTCTACTGTCGGTTCGATAGTTTCAGCAGCAGCTCCTATGTGAGCTCTAATAATAGGCCTATTTTCCAATTGTCGTACCTGTTTAATTCTTTCTATTAAGTCATCAGACCATTTTATCTTTTCTCTGGCCACTCTAATTTTTTTCTGAGCAAAATACTCTAACTCTTCCATAGTTACATAATCATCAACAACCAACTCAAAAAATCCCTGGTATTTTTCTTTATCTTTATATTCTTGAGCTATTTTTTCCAGATCAAAATGTCTATCTTCAGGAGGAGAAAATTTATCTTCCAGAATGGGCAAACCGGTCATCGCCCTTACTAAATTAGCGGCCGGCCTCAATCCACCAAAGCAATAACGTATTCCACTTTTTTCTGGTTCTAAGCCATATTGATATACTTTTTCTATTAGTTCTTCAATAATTTCATTAACATGGAGGTCACCTAATCGATAACTAAAGGTAACTACTTCGGCCTTCGATTCTCTAATCTTATCTATTAATTCGTCAATTGAAACTGCCGGTCCTAATTTAACGGCAATATAACCTATCCCTTTGCTCTCCAGCCATTCGGCAAATCTTTCTACTCCCAAAGTATGAACACAGGGATCTATGGAACAGTTCAATACTCTTCTTTTCTTGTTAGATTTATTGCTCATTTAACATCTCTCCTCTTCAAACATAAGAATATTTTTATAAATTAATAAATTCTTCTAACTGGTTAAAACCATAATTCTGGGGGTTACGCGTTTCAGGTATATCTTTCCCCTTCAAATAGCCATTGACTAAATACTCTTTGCCCATCCACTCACTGGTTGTCAAAATAACCTCATCAATGGTAGGTGTATTTACCCCAGCCAATTGAGCAATTGCTCTGGTAACTATTAAGCCATATGGCACATCTTCAGTTAAGTAACGGGATTGAAAATCAGGCAGAAAATAACCATTCTCCACTTCCCTCATGGGTGCACGCAATCCTTGATAAGCTCGATTAGTAACAAAACAGTTTTCTAAAGTACTGTCATCTCCAATTGAATTTTTATAAGAAGTAAGAAGCCATTCCTTTAAACTTAATACCTTGGTTAAGTCAACGTCCTCAAATTTCTTTTGAAGAACTTCAGTTAAAGTCAGTATCTCATTACTCATTTCGGCTAATGTCTGAGCAATTTCTCCGGTTACTCCCTGATAAAATAAGGGAATTTCTTCCTTCTTATATTTTCTATTTTCTTTTCCTTTAAAAAGGCCATACATTATTCCGGGATGAACAATCTGACCGATATTGGCTAAAGTAAGAGTCAACATGTTAGGTAATGGTTCCATTTTTATATTTAATAAATTAGTTATAATATCAGATAACTCAGAAGTAGCTTCATGAGGGTATGCTGCTAATCCTACTTTTTCCTTTTCTCCCAGAATCTCTACTTTACTGGCATACTCTCTAGTTCTACAGGCCCAGGGAAGGGTCTGTAAACCGAAGAATTTTATATTTTTATCAGGTACCATCTTCAAAATCTTCAAGGCAGAATATTCAAAACCACCTCTGGCTGGGACAGTACCTATAATTGCTTTCTCTTTTAAAAATGGAGCTATTTGCAATAAGACTGAATCGTGTGCAAAAGCCGGTAAGGGTAGCAGTATCAAATCAGCATCTTGACAGACTTCTTCAGGATATCTACTCACTTTATCCGGCCGCCCATATAATTTTTCCTGATCTTTTTGGGCTATTATGAATCTTTCCTCCTCAATTAACTTTTGAAAAATATCAACTTTGTGTTGATAACGAAAAAAAAGATTTATTTTGCCATTAAAATTACTTTTAATAACTGGTATCATGGCATGAGAGGCATTTCCACTCCCACAAATAGTAATAGTCTTAATTTCCATTCTTTATATTCCCCTTATTTATTATTATGGTATACAGTATACCATAATCTATTACATCGCCACTTTACAACAAAAAGTCAAAAATCATTTATCTCAATTTACTTAACAGCCTAGGTTTAGTTTTAGAAAATTAATTGCCCAGTCTTAGTTATACCTACTACAATTATTAGAAGTTCTTAAGGAAAAGTATTCTCCTTGGGTATAGAAATTCCTTGGAAATTTCGATACTCTTAGAATTACCGAGATATTCAAGGGGGATCCTTCCCCTTGACAACCCCTTTATTTCCCTCTCAATCTTATCATTCTCACTAAGTAGAGAGAATATGTTATCTTTAATATTAATATCTTGTCTTTCTAAATTTTTATAACCACTCAATTCCTTATCTTGAGTTATAGGAATTATTGAAATTCCTATACCTCAAGATAAGATATCAAAGAGATTAATAAATATTAAATTTTGATTTTAATTAACAGATTTTCAAGGGGAAGAATTCTCCTCCTTGAAAATCCGTTATCTTCCCTATATTCTTTATTTATTCATAGAAAGAACTAACTTTACCATCTCCAGAAAGTTTTTATTTATTGATTCTGTTACGTCATTCCCCTCTGCCAGTTGATTTCTTGTTGCATATAAAAATTCCTTCCATTTATCATTAATCCCTGATTGATGATAATCGCTATAACGATAGCTTTCTTTTTGTGTTACATAAACAGTCCCATCTAATAAAGCTCTGGGAGTTTCGGTAGCACCCATTAAGAAGGGAATAGAGTAACCATATGCTGGTAATGCCACAAAAATTGAAGTTAATGTCTCGGGGTATGCAGGATCTATTAGGACTGTGAATCCTGACTGGGATGACCTATATTTCCACTTTGCTGGATGTTTACCCACTTGAGCAGAATCAGCCAACTCAACCATTATATTACCATAATTTTCGACAAGAGCATCCTCTGGACTACCATAAGAATCTTTCCCTTCTCTATGAACAGTAAAATAGATCCCAGGGTATTTTTTTCCATGGTAAGTAAGACTTGGATTTACTTCTTCAACAAAAACTGTGTAACAATTATCTGATATGCGAAGAATATTTCCCTCTGCATCAACAAAGAGATAATTAGTACCACCTCCTCCACTGGCAACATATCCATTTTCTACTAAGTAGTGAAGTGCTTGTTTTGCTTCCTCTACATTTTTGCATTTTTCTGCAAAATAACGTAGAGTCATATGATTCATGAGACCATCATATTTTGGAGGATTTACAATGTGACCTTCCATCTTTTCGCCAGGAGGAGGAGAATCTGCAGTACCAGCTTGGGGTTGATCAGCTGCGGCAACATCCGCACTACCAGCAAGTCCTTTTTCATTAACAAAGAATGAAATACCCACATCTGAGGTCCCCATTTCGCCAAAGAATTTGTATACGTTTTCAGCATCCGTTATCTCTTTAATATAAGCAGCCTGGAGATCTTCTCCGGTATCCCTTGTTTTATTGAAAATAATTTGACCATCCTTTGTAGCTGGAGGGGTAATGGCAAAGGAAGTGCATCCTTCTACTTTTCTTTCTTTAGCATAAGAAGCAGCTAAATTTCTATATCTTCCAAAGTTATAGGAGATGAAAAGGTCACGATCTACGCCAATTTCATCAGCCATAGCATTCAACTCTTCAATCCAATGAGGACAGCCTATTGCCTTAGCAATATCTTTTGAAAGCTCAGCAAAGACTTTTAATTCCTTTTCCATTTCTCCCAATGCTTCTTTGCTAAAGAATGCATCAGTTCCAGCCATATATGATTCATATTTAGCTAAAATTGAATCTCGATTTATTTCAGCCCATATCTTCCCCACCTCTTCAGCAGTCCCTTTTAAAAGAACAACTTTTTCATTGTTTGCATAAGCAAAATTTACTGAACTAAAAATTAATAATATAACCAATAACCCGACCAAACGTCTCATTTTTCTATTTCCTCCCTTAAAAAACTTTTTTAACCTTAAATCATAAATATTAAATAGATCTTACAAATAATCACCTCCCTCACAATTTAAATAACATTATTTTTAAATTATAAATGTATAGGATGTATTGGAAATACATAATATACTCATTTTCATTTTTTATATTAATTAGCACTGACTTAAAAAGATTTTCTTACAAAATAATTCTAGATTATAAAAATTAATTTATTATGGTATACGGTATACAAACTTATTCTAAAACTTTCTATCTATAAAGTCAAATCGATATTTGAACTTTCTAATTAAAATAATGTTATAAATCACTTATAAGTAAAAATCCTTAGGGGTTTAATTTCTTTTACTTTTGGTTCCTTTTTATGAATAACTGAATTTTTACCGTCTTTTTACCTTCCATTCTGAGGTCATAGATAATAAATGAAGATTTTAAAAGAGATATCAATATCAGAATTATATAATTTCCTATCTAAAAATTGAGTAAATGTCCATTGCCCAAATTTATCTTAAAGAGGAATAAAATCGCCTTTAAGATTTTAAATAAAATTGATAGAAGATACATCGATAATGAAATAGCCAAGAAAGTATAGGGAGGCAAAAGATAGATTGTTTGATCAAATAATATTATCATAATTCTTGCTTACAGACCTAACTTTCGATTAGTCAAGATTTGTAAAATTTATTATTCTTCACTTATTTATTCTGAAGAAAATTAAAGATAGGTGGAAAGTGGTCTAACATTGCCCAAAATTTAAATTTAGTTATTGATATTGAATTAAATGGTGTAAAGTAATTAGAAAAAACTCGAAATACATAGTCATTTCAGGCATTATAATTACTTTTTTGAACAATTTTCTCTAAGCTCGATCTCCTGAATGAGGGCTATTTTACCATTTACGATATGTTCTCTCATCAATTTTTCTGCTAATAAGGAGTCTTTTTTAATGATTGCTTCTACAATCATCTTGTGCTCTTCAATTGATTTTTTTTGTCTATCTGCTTTAGAAATAATTTCCGAAAAACGTTCCCGTGATTTTTTATATAAATTATCCAATATTATGATTAATTCTTTACTTTTACTACACTGCTCTATAGTGCTATGAAATTTTATATTTAAATCAGCAATCTTTCTAAGAGATCCTTCTTTTAAAAAACGCTCACTTTCGGAAATGATTTCATTTAATTGCCTGATGTCTTTTGGAGTTATATTATTATTATCTATCGCCTTTCTAACCGCCAAACCTCTTAGGACACTACTAATATCATAAAACTCATTCAAGGCTTCTTTAGTGGGGAGCGGGGCAACCCTTACTCCTTTAGGAGGAGAAGATACTACTAAACCTTTCTGTTCTAACTCTATAATTGCTTCACGTATTGGAGTTCTACTTACCTTCATTAGTTTGGCTAATTTTGATTCCACCAATCTCTGTCCAGGTTTTAAATCTCCTTGAAAAATGGCTTTACTTAAAATTGAATATACTCTATCACTGGTGGCAGTCTTAACACTCAAATCAATCGCTGAATTCTGTTTTAAAAAATTATCAAAGGAATCATTTTTGGTCATATCTAACCTTATTATAATATTTTTTTATTGTATTATTTTTTAATATTTGATCTTTGTATTTTTTATGTTTTATTATTTTATGAATATTGAGATATTTTTTAAAATTCTGGTACTAGATACTATTAAATATTATTTTCGATTTAATTATATAATAAAATACCATTTTAAGGCAATCAATCCAGTCAATTCCTTTTCATTCTTTTGCCAACTAATTTTTTTGTTATGACATGATATAAATGATATCATTGTTGGCTGACTCTTTTTGAAAAATAATCAGTATTTATTTCTATTTTATTTTACATTGCAATATCAATTACCTTGTTCAAATTAAAGATAAGAAAAGGTTTTAATAAATACTTTTAAAAATATTTACTTTAAAACTACAAGGTATTATTCTAAAATTGGAACATAATTAAAATTTTAATTTAAAATTTTAAAATGATTTATTTTTTGCTACTTTAGCAATAAATGTGTTATATTTTATTATTCACCATCATAAATAATAAAAAGCTGGTAAATATTATTTGGAAGAGAGGTGGTAATTGTAGATGAAAAATATACTGGAAGTGAGAGATTTATCTCTATCCATTAATGGAAAAAATATTCTAAAAAACATTAATATGGAAGTCTGGGAAGGTTATGTCCATGCTATTGTAGGTCCCAACGGTGCTGGTAAATCAACCTTAGCCTCTGCCATCATGGGGCTGGAAGGTTACCAACATCATACTGGAAATATATATTTTAAAGGGAAAGAGATCAGTAAACTCGGTATTGATGAACGGGCTAGAATGGGTATTACCTTTGGCTGGCAGGAACCTGCTCGTTATGAAGGACTGCTTATCAAAGACTTCTTAAAAGCATCTGCGCGCAATAAAAGCAACGATTTTATCTTTAAACAGCTGGAAAGAGTGGGACTTGATCCTGATGACTATGCTAATCGAGCTGTAGATAAGACCTTAAGTGGGGGAGAAAGAAAAAAGGTAGAGCTGGCTTCTATCTTAGCCATGGACCCTGATTTAGTTCTGTTAGATGAACCTGATTCCGGAATTGATGTGGAAACTCTTGATAAAATATTTGAAATAATTAAAGAGCAGAAAAAAAATAAAAGAACTATAGTGCTTATCACCCATAGTTTAGCCGTATTAACACAGTCTGACCATGCCTTTGTATTCTGCAATGGAGAGATATTAATGAAAGCGGAAACTAAAAAAGTGATACCTTATTTTAAAAATAAATGTTTACCCTGTAAACATAAAAATATTCCAGATGAAAAAGGAGTAAGAGTTGAATAATAATATCGATTTAACCAAAGAATTGTCCCGAATCACTCAGACTGATGATATTTTTCAACAACCTGATATTGCACATATTTTTATTCATCATCATAAAGTAATTCAATCCCATCTTTTACCTGGTTTAAAAGTTGAAGTTAAAGAATATGATGATCATATTGAGATCAACACCACCGTGGAAAAGGATAGCAAAATAGATAAACCTGTTCATATGTGTTTTGGTATGCTTCCTGAACAAGGTATTCAGAGAATAATAATTCATAATGATATTCGCGAAAACGCTTCGGTCTCCTTCCTTGCTCATTGTGCCTTCCCCAATGCCGTTGATATCCAGCATATTATGGAAGGAACTATTCAGGTAGGGAAAAATGCCCGTTACCGCTATCTGGAGAGACATGTGCACGGTTTATATGGAGGGGTTAAGGTTTATCCGCATGCCCAAATTCAGTTGGCAGAAGGAGCTCATTTTTATTCAGAATTTGAATTAATCAAAGGCCGGGCTGGTTTAATTGATATCCAGTATGAAGCAAACTGTGAAGCTGAAAGTGTCTTAGAAATGATTGCTCGTATTAGCGGAAAAGGCAATGATCAGATAATGATCAAAGAAATAGGTCACTTAAAGGGAGAAAGAGCAAGAGGTTTTTTGAGTACTAAAGTGGCAGCTACCGATCACACCAAGGCTGAAGTATATAATAAATTAACCGCCTCTGCTGCTTATGCCCGAGGACATGTAGCCTGTACAGAAATCATTAAAGATAATGGCATAGTGAGCGCCATTCCTATTGTGGAAGTGGATCATCCCAAAGCTCATATAACCCATGAAGCAGCATTGGGGAGTGTCGATTCCAAACAATTGCAAACCTTAATGGCTCGTGGTTTAACGGAAAACGAAGCCACAGACTTAATTATTCAGGGATTACTAAGCTAAAATGGTATTGCGATTAGCCAATCTATTTCTATAATACCAAGTATCTAAAAGTATCTAACCAATTTATTATCTTTTACTTTTTTGAATCAGCTTCCAGTATATCTGATTTTAATATCTTTTCATAACTGTATAGAGGACAATTAGATTGCCTACAGGTAGTAGGATAATAGGTTTTATATCCCCCACTAAGATTCTTAATTTGTTTAAATCCATTCAATTTCAACAATCGATAAGCTAAATATCCTCTTAGTCCTACCTGACAATAAATCAAAATCATCTTATTTTTATCCAATTCGCTCATTCTCTCTCTTAATTCATCCAGAGGAATATTAATGGCCCCTTTTATCATTCCGGCAGCACATTCCTTAGGATTTCTAACATCGAGGATGACCGCTTTAGTAAGATCGTAATGTTCCAATTCATCCCAGTGAAATACTTCCATATCTCCCTTCACAATATTATGGGCAACATAACCAGCAATATTTATCGGATCTTTGGCACTTCCATAGGGAGGAGCATAACAAAGCTCCAATTTTTCCAGATCTGATACAGTTAAACCAGATCTGATTGCCGTAGCAATGACATCAATCCGTTTATCAACCCCTTCTTTACCTACCGCCTGGGCACCTAATATTTTACCATTAGAGGGAGAAAATAAAAGCTTTAAAGAAATTGGAGAGGCACCTGGATAATAACCAGCATGAGAAGGTGAATGAGTGAATGATTTTTGATAAGCAATATTTTTTCTTTTTAACATCTTCTCATTATTCCCAGTGGTGGCCACAGTCATATCAAATATCTTTATAATGGAGGTACCCTGTGTTCCGTTATAAGTTTCCTTTATCCCGCAAATATTATTGGCAGCGATTCTGCCCTGTTTGTTAGCTGGACCTGCTAATGGTACTAAAGTAGGGTCATGAGTTATATAATCTATTACTTCAATTGCATCTCCCACTGCATAGATATCAGGGTCGGAGGTCTGTAAATATTCATTTACTTTGATTCCCCCGGTTTGTCCAATCTCTAAATCTGCCTCTTTGGCTAGAGTATTTTCCGGCCTCACTCCAACTCCCATAATAATCATATCTGTTTTTATCTTTTCTCCACTGGCCAGTTCTAATATCTGAATGTCATCATCGTGTTCTATAGACTTTACTGGATCTGATAAATAAAATTCCACTTCATTCTCTTTAAGATGCTGGTGAACCAGGGTGGCCATCTCATAATCCAGTGGTCCCAGTATCTGAGGCATTAACTCAATTATAGTGACATAAAATCCGGCTTTTTTAAGATTTTCAGCTACCTCCATCCCAATATAACCAGCACCAAATACGGTAATTCTCTTAGGATTTTTTTGCTGAATAAATCTCTTAATAGCTATTACCTCTGGAATATCCCTTAAACTAAAAACCTTTTGGGAATCTAAACCTTTAATGGGAGGATAAAAAGGTTTGGCACCAGGAGCAAGAATTAATTTATCATATCTTTCCTCATAAGCTATTTTTTTCAGGTAATCTTGAACTGTAACTGTCTTTTTATCTCGATTAATCTTTACTACTTCCTGCCTGATGCGAATATCTAAATTAAATCGTTTAGCAAGTGATTCAGGAGTATGTATTATCAAATCCTCTTCTTTTTTAATGACCCCACTGAGATAATAGGGCAGTCCGCAATTAGCATAGGAAATATAAGCTCCTCTTTCCATCATAATAATTTCCATTCTCTCATCCAGTCTTCTCAGACGGGCTGCTGCTGAAGCACCACCAGCTACTCCACCAACAATAACAACTTTCATAAATAAAAATCCCCTTTCTCTTTATCACTATTTATCACTAATAGATTAATAGATCTATATAAGCTATCATATTAAAATACTATCTCAAAAAAATGTCTTGGTCAATTATATTATTTTACAGTATTTTATAGTATCACAAAGAACTATGGGAGATAACCATTCCAAAGAAATTCTAATATTATAATATTATTAAGAATCCCTATCTTAAATGAGGAATAAATATATATCATAATATAAGTTAGATTTATAGGGAATTCTCAAGGGTAACACCCCGTCCCTTCGGGACACCCCTCTTAAGAGGGGAATTTTCCCCCTTGCATATCGAAATTACATAAGAAGTTTCGACATTCTTAAAAAATTTTATCTTTAATTAAGGGAATACATTATAATACTATACCCTCTCCCTTAGAAGGGAGAGGGGAGGGTGAGGGTGAAAAATAGGTAATTGCCAGCCCACCTCTTAACCTTAGTTTAGAGGTGAACGTGGTAATAGCATTCATTTAGGTATATGTTTTTTCTAAAAACTGAGCACGGATAACTGAAAACCATCTTAATTTTAATTCAGAAGTTATCAAGGGGAAGGATTCCCCTTGAATATCTTGTGGATGAAACAAGATAGATTTCCTTTAAAAAGTATCTTCTTAGAGGGGTTTCAGGGGAGGTATCCCCTGAAATATCTTCTGATATTATTTCTTTATTACTATTTTTATGATAAAGTAAATACTAGTGCAATAATTATTTTTTAAAATTAGTCGAAAGGCTAAATAAGGTGAAAAGTAATATAAAAGTAGCAATAATATAAATTCTTGTCTTATCTAATGGGAGGTTAGATTATATGAAAAAACTTTATCGTTCTCGAAAAGACCGAAAAATTGCTGGAGTATGTGGAGGAATTGCAGAATATTTTAATATTGACTCCACCTTAGTCAGATTATTGGCAGTGATAACTATTTTCTTTGGGGGAGGAGGAATAATTGCTTATATAATTGGCTGGATAATTATTCCTGAAGAACCATTAGTAGAGGAATCTTATGCCACTAATAATACCAAGACTAACAAAGATAAACAAGATCAATCTCAAACAACTATTGATGCTGAAATTATTGACGAGGAAAAAGAGAAAAAAGAATAATATTTTTTTTAAAAAATTTTTAAACTTGCCCTTGACATAATCAAAATCAGTGTTATAATATTTTTTGGTTCTGAATTAAAGAAACAAAACCATTAAATATTCTTTTCATTTTTATACCTCCTTTCGAACTCGCTTTGCTTGCTGGCAAAGCGAGTTTTTTATTTCAGAAAAATTATCCTTGCTTTTCTCTTCTATTTACAATTTGCTAACTTTTCGATAGCATTAGAAAAGACAATTTCATTAATAAAATAAGGATTCAGTTATTGATGTCTATTTTAGCTTTCTTCACTATTTTTATATTGATCCTGGGTATTTTAGAAAACTATTTACACCAGCAAAGAATTAAAAAAATACCTATTCGCATCCATGTTAACGGTATTAGAGGAAAATCTACTACCGTAAGATTGATTGCCGCCACCTTAAGGGAAGCGGGCTATCAGGTTCTAGCCAAAACAACAGGAACCACCCCACGAATAATATTAGAAAATGGGGAAGAAGAATCAATCAAACGAAGAGGACCAGCAAATATTATCGAACAAAAACATTTTATAAAAAAAGCAGTAAAGAGAAGAAGTAATGCCATAGTTATGGAATGTATGGCTGTTCATCCAGAAACCCAGTGGGTCAGCGAACATAGAATAATTAAGTCCACCATAGGAGTAATTACCAATGTGCGGGAAGACCACCAGGATGTCTATGGGATTGATTTAGAAAATATAGCAGACTCTCTCAAATTAACCATTCCCAGAAATGGTGTGCTGGTTACTGCCGAGCAAAAATATTTTCCCTTATTTCAAAAACAGGCTCAAATTTTGAATACTCAATGTATCCTGGTTGAGCCTGAAAAAATAACGTTAACCGAAAATAATGAGTCTGAAAATACCTACTTTAAAGATAATGTAGCCATTACTCTTCAGGTAGGAAAAATTCTCAATATTACCGAAGAGCTTTGTTGGCAAGGAATTTTAAAAGCTAAGCCAGACCCAGGTGCTCTTAGTATTTACCAATTAAAAATGGGAGATAAACTGTTATGGTTTGTGAATGCTTTTGCGGCTAATGATCGGGAATCAATTAGGTTAATCTGGGATAAAGTAAATCAGCTATTGCCCAAAGATTTGATGAACTCTCCCAAAATTGCTATTATAAATAACCGCGCTGATCGGGTAACCCGAACTATACAGTTTGCTAAAATTTTAAGCCAGGATATAGTGGTAAACTATATATTTTTGGCCGGTCCTACCAGCCCACTATGTTATAGAAAATTAATTCAAAATGGATATCCCTCAAAACAGATAAAAATCGTAAGGAGTAAAACTAAAATAAAGCAGACTGTAGAGCAAATTTTTCAATTAATTGAGAAAGAAGGAATAGTCTACGGGTTAGGTAACACTCGTGGATTTGGTCTGGCTATAATGGAATATTTACAAGAAAAGGGAGAAAAGATATGATTTACCAGGCAATTGGAATTGGTATTGCCCTTGGATTTTTGTTTTATGAATTGGTAGGAATATCGCCAGGGGGTATTGTAGTACCCGGTTATATTGCCCTTTTTATTGACCAGCCATTTCGAATTATTATCACCATCGGTATTGCTATATTGACTTATTATACGGTCCTTTTTTTATCCAACTATCTAATTTTATATGGAAAACGCCGCTTTTTAAGTATGGTTCTCATCAGTTTTGTAATGAAATGGTTAGTAGAAAGTTTTGTTTTTCAATTACCAGTTACCAATATTGAGCTGCAAAGTATAGGGTATATTATTCCGGGTTTACTGGCTAATGAAATGCAGCGACAGGGAATTTTACCAACCTTATTAGCAACCGCAATTGTGGCAATTTTAGTTCGCCTGACACTCTATCTTTTTTTCTTTTAAACATACCAATATTAAAAACTATGGCAACCAATGGTGAACTACCATTGATTCCTAATTATTTCTCATTAATATGGCCAAAACAGCATGAAAATAGACTTGAGTATGTTCAACTTGAGGCATTTTAATGTCAGTAAATCATTTTTCAAAAATCATAGCTCATTCTCGAGATGATATTTATTATTTCAAGGTCTTTTAAGCCAATTAAGAATAACTTGAAAAACTGGGTCATCTTCCTTCCCCAAATCATAGTCAATAGAAACATGGTCCTTCTCCTCTATATAAAAGATTGTGGCATCATAATTATATTGAGAGAGATGTTGATAAAAATTATTATTAACTATTTTTGAAACTTCCCGATCGCCGGCAACCAGTAATAGAAAAGGCGGAACAATCTGACCTTCCCTGATATAATTAATAGGAGATGCTGTCTCCCAATCTGCTGGATTATCCCCAAAAGCCAAAGAAAATAAATATTGGTTTTCCGGTTCAGCCGCAAATAAGGAAGGTAGATGATAGGCAGCACTGTCTAACCCGATAACCCCGGTAATAACTGAGAGATTTAAATCAAAAGCAGATAAATATCTTTCATCGAGAGCAATTAAAGCAGCTAGATGACCACCTGCTGAATGACCTAAAAGATAAATTTGCTCTGGATTACCACCATAGTCTGCGATGTTATTTCTTATCCAGGAAAAAGCCCTGGCCACATCATAAGCCTGAGCGGGGAATGAATAATCCGGTGACAACCGGTAATTAATACTGATATAAATAAAGCCAGCCGCCGTAAAAGCCTTTGCTTTATAACTCAAACCACCCTTATCACCCAGAACCCAGGTGCCGCCATGAACATAAACCATAACTGGACAGCAATAACAGCTCTTTGGCCGATAGATATCCAGAAGGTGAGCTTTCATCTCTGGTGAGTATTGCAACACCTCCTCAGTATCTTTGTTATCTTGATAGTAATTTAGATCAGCATAAATTTGAATATCATTCCATTGAGTGTAAGCCCAACCAATTTTTATAAATAAGTTCAGATTGACATATACCAGCAATAAAATAAAAACTAGTATATATATTTTTTGTTTTTTGTTCATCAGCATTAAAGCTAATCTATCTTTCTTCACTTGGTCAATTTTTTCTCATAACCCGGTAATAAGAAAATAATCAATAAACCTCATTTCCTTCAGAAAGAAAAAAGGCAGGGACTTTACCCTGCCTTTTTTCTGGTTAACTATTTTTCGTATTTCCACAAATTATGAATATTACAGTATTCTCTGGCCTTCTGTAATCCCTGCACATCCTCAAATTCTGCCTCTGGGGCCTCCCCCGGTCTTAAGAATTTTTTACTAGCTCCCTGGTCTGTTATCACCTCTATCCACTCTATATAATGTTTTTCTTCCATAGGATGAGGTACGGAACCCACTTTTACTCTAATGCCTTCAGCGGTCTCCTCTATAACCGGCACATGTTTTTCCTTGGCCTGCTCTGCAGTCTGCTCTTCCAGTAGCTCCATCGGCTGGCCACAACAAACCAGTTGGCCTTTACCACTGTGTATGACTTCAACTACATTACCACAAAGCTCACATTTATAGATTTCATATTTCTGAGTCATTATTCTATTTCTCCTTATAATTTTTTATGGCAAAACCACCAGTCATAACATTCAAATTCCTTGCTTTTAAGTCTTTCTTTAGCAGTTTTAACATCACTGGCAGGAGGAATAATCACATGGTCACCAATTAATCCATTGTTTGGCCAGTCTGCTGGCATGGCAACCTTATTCTTATCGGAAATTTGAATAGCTTTTACTACCCGAACAATCTCATCCATATTTCTTCCTAATTCCTGTGGATAGTAAAGAATAATTCTGATAATGGATTTGTCATCAATGACAAAGACAGCACGAACAGTATTACTTCCCTTACCAGGATGAATCATGCCCAACATTCTTCCCACCTTTCCATCATCGGCAATAATAGGGAAAGGAATTTCTACAGCCAAGTTCTCTTCAATCCATTCTTCCCATTTTATATGGGCGTGAACCTGGTCAATTGAAAGTCCCATTAACTCACAATTTAGTTCCTTAAATTCATTTGCTCTTTTAGCAAAGGCAACAAACTCAGTAGTGCAAACCGGTGTAAAATCACCAGGATGACTAAAAAGGACCAGCCATTTTCCCGCATAATCATCAGGTAGTAACTTCACTCCATGAGTGGTAACCACCTTCATCTGCGGTAAGGGGTCACCAATTAAAGGCATTTTTGTCTCATTTATATTTGTATTTTCCATATATTCTTCACCTCAAACTTTTTTTAAATTAATTCCCTCTTTTATTTTTCTTTACCTTACATTAATTCCATATCCTCTAACAAAGCTTCCAGATCCTCTTCATGTTCAACTTCATCTTCTAAAATTTCTAAAACCAGCTGATAGGTGATCGAATCTTTATCTTTGAACATCTTCGATAATTTTTGGTATACCTCAATAGCACACTGTTCCCCTTGGATATTCTGCTCAAGTAGTTTTTGCACTTTAGTATCACTGGGGGCATCATAGCCACAGTTAGTAACTTTATACCAATCTTCTGGGCTGAGAACCGGTGTTCCTCCTAATTGTATGATACGCTCCACCAACTGCCCTGCATGTTCCAATTCTTCGCTAGCATGTTCTTCTAACTCGGCTACTACCGCACCCCTCATTGGTCCTTTGGCCACCTTGGCCCCAATCCAGTATTGATAATAAGCCAGCCATTCATCTGCCAAAGCCTTATTCAGCTCCTCTACTATTTGCTTAACATCCATCCCTACTATTTCTCTTCCTTTTGTTCCCATTATTGGAAACCTCCTTTATTTTTTTATTTTATTTCAATATTTCTGATTTATAAATAACTTTTTTACAAAGCCTCTAATTGCATCTAAACTTTTATTTTTTACTCAGGTATTTATGAACCACCCCCTCTTTTTGAAGGCAGTCTGGACATAAACCTTCTAGTATAATTTCTTGTCGAAAAACCTGGCATTTATTGGTAATATCTTCTGGTATTTTAAAGTTATCATATTCAGGGCAATCAAAATCCATAATTTTTTTACAGTTACAACAACGAAAATGATGATGTTTTTTTAAATTGGCATCAAATCGTCTTGGTCCACAACCACTTTCCACCATTCTAATCAATCCTTTTTCCCACAAAGAAAGTAAAGTCCGATTGACCGTATCAAAAGATATATTGGGAAATTCCTTTTTTACCTTCTGGTATACCATCTCAGTAGAGGGGTGATCTTTTGACTCCACCAGGCAACAAAAAATACTCATACGCTGAGGGGTAATTCTGAAACCTTTATTTTCCAATCTTTCTTTACAATAGGAAACTATTTTATCCAATCTATCTCCTCTGCATTACCTTATTTAAGAATATAAAATCATTTAAATCCTCATATCTACTATTATTACTATATAGTATAAATTACTATTTGTCAATAGAAAAATAAATAATAAGCATAGAAAAGCTTGAATTTTTTAAATTAGGTAGTATGCTATAGAATAATGTATCTCCAGTAAAGTGAAAATTAAAGTTAATATGCTAAAAAATAATAAAAATCTACCACTAAAAATAAATGCCTTAGGTCATGCCTATAATGATGCCTATTATTTTATTATTCCTTTATTATTACCTTTTTTCCGTCTGGAATTTTCCTTCTCCTATTTTCAATCTGGACTTATTTTAACCTTTCATGAGGCACTACGCTCTATTTTCTCTCTGTTATTTGGCTCCTTCGCAGATCGCTATGGTCATAAACATTTAATTATCTCATTAGGATTTATCACTTCCTCATTGTTATTAGGAAGTGTTATCTGGCTTAATAATACTGCTTTTATAATTGGTGCTTTACTACTTATGGCTATTTCTGTTGCTACTTTTCACCCTCTGGCCACCGCTATGGTAGGTGAAAAGGCTAAACCTGGCAAGCAGGGTCGAGATTTAAGCCTGTTTTCAGCGGCAGGAACATTTGGTTTAGTTATAATGAGCCTTTTGTTTGGCTGGCTGGTTCAAATCTGGGGATGGAGACTTACCTGTCTTATTATTGCCTTACCAGGATTCTGCTTAGGATTGCTTTATACTAAAATAAAAGAAGAGAAAACTAAGAAGGAAATAATCAGTAATAAAACAAACCATGGTAACTTATTTATAATCTTTTTTCTTAGTAGAGGTATATTATGCTTGGGTACCAAAGTATTTTTATCTTTTTTACCTACTTATACCACTGACTATATTGGCTTAAAACCAGGAATCTCCGCCTGGATTATCAGTATCTATTTTGCCGGGGTGTTTATGGGCAGTCTTCTTGTTGGTCAGTTACTTGATCATAAAAAACCACTTGCCTTTTCAATATTTTCAACTATATCAATCTCTATCCTGATATTTTTATTTACCTATTCCAGATCACTATTATTAGTTGGAATTTTAGTGGCAGGAATTGGTCTAATGGAAGGTATCTATTTCCCCTCTCAAAATACCTGGTTAACAATGTCCAGCTCAAATAACAACCGCAATAGTCTTTTTGGTTTTGGTTTTTTCATAGAAGGTCTATCAGCTACAGTTGCACCCACTATTTACGGTTGGGTAGCTGATCATTTTGGATTGGTTTATGCCTATCGATTAACTACCATACCAATTTTTATCAGCTTTATACTTTATATTCTACTTTATCAAATGGTAGAAAAACAAGAAAAACAAAGTATGAACATCTCTTCTGCTCAATAAAATAATTGGGACTAATTCCATAAGATATTCAAGGGGCTTCGCTCCCTGAAACCCCTCAAATAAAGATGGTTTTCAGTTGCTCGTTCTCAGTTTTCGGAAAAAATATACACCTAAATGAATGCTATTGTTACCTTCATCTTTAAACTAAGGTTAAGAGGTGAGCTGGCAATTACCTATTTTTCACCCTCACCCTCCCTCTCCCTTCTAAGGGAGAGGATATAGTACTATTTAGTAACAATTATTGATTCATATTCTAACTAACAACTAAAACAAAAAAAGCTGAAAATTATTTTAGTTAACAATAAATTTAATCAATTTTAAGGATAATATTTTGGAATTAATTAAATGAGATTAGGAAAAATTTTCATATTGGTAACAAAATTGTTATAATACAATTTAAGAATGTTATTTGAGAAACAATGAATTATTTATTGATTGTTAAAGTGTTAATCAGGAGCAAAAAATTAAGATGAGAAAACTTACTGATACATCTGTAATTTGTTCATTTCTATTTTTTATTATTTTGCTATTTTCAATAATTTACTACCCCAAACTATCTTTAGCAGAAAATCAACCCACTGATACTGCTAATATTTACTTTCAGGGAGTTTATCTTTTAGAAGAAGAAAAGAATTATAGTGAGGCATTACGTATTTTTCGGGAAATACTGGAGGATAACCCTAATCATGCGGAAGCTCACTTTCAGATTGGCAATATTTACCGCCTGACCCATCAGTTGGAAAAAGCAAAAATCTATTATCAGAATGCTATTAATCTCAAGCCAAATTATTTATCTGCCCACTACTATCTAGGAGTAGTCGAACTGGAACTAAAAGAATACCCTAATGCCCTGGAAGCTTTTAAAGAAACAATTAGACTAGACCCAGAATTCCAAGAAGCCCATTACAGTCTCGGGTTAACCTTCTTCCAGTTAGAACAATACACATTCGCCTTAGATTCTTTTCAACAGGCCTTAAAACTAAATCCAAACGATTTCCAGTCCTATTATGGATTAGGAATAAGTTATAAACAATTAGGAGAGGAGCAGGAGGCAATTCAGTCCTTAAACCGAGCAATTGAGTTAAAGCCCGACTATGGAGAGGCTTTTTACCAATTGGGAATTATCTATCGTTCCCAGGAACAATACCAAGAGGCTATTAATGCCTTAGAAAAGGCTGCTCATTATCTTCCCGAGCAGGCAGATCAGATTTATTACCAGATTGGCATGATATATGAGCAACTGGAAAATTATAGCCAGGCAATTGAAGCCTTAGAAAAAGCGGTCCAGTATAACGAAAAATTTACTGATGCTTATTACTTTCTGGGTTGGTTTTACAATATAAATAGGCAATTTGATAAATCGATCGAAGCTTATGAAAGAGTAATTTCTTTAGAACCTGATTATGCTAATGTCTATTATAATTTAGGCTGGGTTTATAGTGAAACAGAACAATATCAAAAAGCTGTTGAGGCATTCCAAAAGGCAATAGCAAGGGCTCCGAATGATGCCGATTCTCACTATGCCCTCGGTTGGGTGTATAGTAAATTAGAAAATTATGAACAAGCCAAAAATGCCTTTCAGGAAACAATTCGCATCCAACCAGATTACGTTTACGCTCACTATGGTTTAGGTATGGTTTATCTGGCACTGGGTGAAAGAAGCTTAGCCTTAGAAGAATATAAAATATTGAAAAACCTCAAACAGGATATTGCCGATTTACTCTTTGACCAGATCTATCCCTAAGGAATTTCCTTTGAAGTATTTCAGGGGATACTTCCCCTTGAATGTCTTGTATCTAATAGTTATATGATATTATATTAAGTAAATTGATTTAAATAGTAGAGAAAGAGAGAGAGATTATGTTTAATAATATATTACAACAAGTATATTTTCAAAACCGTTTGCTTGATTATCTAATATCCCTGGTCACTTTTATTATAGCAGTTTTGCTCATTACTATCTTAAAAAACTTTGTATTTAAAATATTAAGAACAATGGCTGCTAAAAAAACTACCAGGATTGATAATCTTTTTGTAGAGGATTTTCAGGAGAAAATTAAACCATTTATTAATCTGCTCTATTTCGGTGCTTTTTATCTAAGCATCTATCATTTAAATATACCGGTTATTGTGGAAAAATATCTTAATATCATCATTACTACCTTATTTATTTACTTTGGAGTTAAGTTTATTCTTTCCATCTTTTCTTATTTTTTAGAAAATTATTTCATTAAAAAAGAGACTAATACTGCTCGTATTACTGCTTTTAGGGGAATAGAGACTTTCTTTAAAATTATCATATGGTCAATAGCTTTTATTATTTTATTGGATAACTTAGGTATACAGGTATCGGCACTGTTAGCAGGACTTGGTATCGGGGGTATCGCCGTTGCCCTGGCCTCTCAAAATATCTTAGGAGATTTATTTAGTTATTTTATTATCTATTTTGACCACCCATTTGAAATTGGAGACTTTATCATCATTGACAATTATATGGGTTCTATAGAAAATATTGGTATAAAAACTACCCGTATCAGAAGCCTGGGGGGAGAGGAAATTATTTTTTCCAATACCGATCTGGTAAATTCCCGTCTACGTAATTATAAACGAATGAAAAAAAGACGTGTATTATTCAACTTTGGTGTTGTCTACCAGACTACCTTGGAACAATTAAAAGAAATTCCCACTATTGTCACTAATATTATTCAGCAAGTTTCGGGGGCAACCTTAGACCGGGTTCACTTTTTCTCCTATGGAGATTTCAGTCTTAATTTTGAGGTAGTTTATTATGTAAATAGCAGGGATTACAACCAATATATGGATATTCAGCAGGAAATTAATCTTAAATTAAAAGAAGAATTGCAAAAAAGAGCTATAGAATTTGCTTATCCTACTCAAACTATTTTATTATCCAAAGAAAATAACCATAAAAAACCAATTGAGGAAATAAAAAAAGATATGGTTATAAATCAGGAAAATGAAAAATAGAACTGATTCTTAGTATTATCTTACTTTAGTATTATCTTACTTTAGTATTATCTTACTTAAATTATAAGATAAGGAATACTTTATTGCCTAAATTTCTTAAGAAAAGAAGTAAAATATCGGGCTTAACCATGGATAGCCAACCACATATTAGCGATAAATTAATGGAAAAACCAAAAATTACCATTATAGATTACTCTTCTTCTACCTTAGAAGAAAAGGTAGTAGAAACCATCGAAGAATGTACAGTTTATCTTGATAAACCAACTATGACCTGGATTAATATTGATGGTCTTCATGAGGTAAATTTCATTGAGCAAATTGGTCAATGTTTCCATATCCATCCCTTAACCTTAGAAAGCATTTTAAACACTACCCAGCGGCCAAAGATTGAATATTTCCCAAATTATATTTATATTGCCCTAAAGATGATCTCCTGGGATGAAAAAGAACAGGAAACGACTATAGAACATATCAGTCTCATTTTGATGCAAAATATGGTACTTTCTTTCCAGGAAAGAGAAGGTGATGTTTTTAACTCTGTTCGGGAGAGAATCAGAAATAGGAATGGTAAAATAAGACAGAGTAGTGTTGATTATCTGATTTATGCCCTGCTCGATACCATCGTGGATCAATATTTTGTGATATTAGAAAAATTGGGTGAAAAGACAGAATTATTAGAAGATGTCCTTATTAACCAACCTTCTCCCCAAAACTTACAAGTTATTCACCAAACTAAAAGAAATTTAATTTACTTAAGAAATGCGGTCTGGCCTTTAAGAGAGGTAATCAACAAATTAGAAAAAGAGGAAACAGCTCTAATTCAGGAAGGTACTAAATTATTTTTAAGGGATGTTTATGATCATACCATCCAGGTAATCGAAACTATAGAGGCTTTGCGAGATATGGTTTCTGGTCTATTAGATATCTATTTATCCAGTGTAAGTAATAAGATGAATGAAGTTATGAAAGTTCTCACTATTATCGCCACTATATTTATTCCCCTAACTTTCCTGGCTGGTATTTATGGAATGAATTTTCATTATATGCCTGAATTGTCCTGGAAGTGGGGATATCCTATTACCCTGCTGGCTATGTTTCTTGTTGGACTGGTCATGTATTTCTTCTTCAAGAAGAAAAAGTGGCTGTGAGATAAGTAAGGTATGGCCTACTTCTAATCACTTTGTCTTTTTCTGCTCAGAAGATTTAAACCTGGTAATCAATCGATCTATTTTTTTATTTTCTCCTACCAAAATAAGATTTTCCTTTTCCTTAACGGTATGTTTAGGAGTGGGAGAAAAAGTAAATTGATTACCCCGACGGATGGCAAGCAAAGTTACCCCAAATTTTCCAGGTA
Source organism: Candidatus Atribacteria bacterium UBA6794 (assembly GCA_002452835.1). Taxonomy (GTDB): domain Bacteria; phylum Atribacterota; class Phoenicimicrobiia; order Phoenicimicrobiales; family Stramentimicrobiaceae; genus Oleihabitans. Next base: position 70,742 of record DKFO01000070.1, read on the forward strand.
GATCCAACTCCTCTAAGGTTTTTTCACAAAAAACAGGTAAGGCAGCAATTTCAATAATACTATAGCGTGAGGATAATTCCATCTGATTCTTAACATTAGGCATTATTAGGCTTCTGGCAATACGCGTTCCTTCATCTCTTTCTGGGTAAACCACTCGGTCTGAACCAACTTTTTCCAATACTTTACCATGTAGTTCACTATTTGCTTTGCTAATAACATATTTAACACCTATTTCTTTTAACATAATAGTTATTAAAATACTGGATTCCATATCTGGTCCCACACTGACAATGGCAGCATCAAAATTTTTAACCCCTAATTCCTGCAATACTTTTTCATCAGTAATATCCACTTTAACTACTTTGGTTAATATATCCTTTAGGAGGTCTACTTTTTCTTCATCGTTGTCCACACCTAACACTTCATGTCCCAATTCCACCAGGGTAGTAGCAATCGCTGTTCCGAAACTACCCAATCCAAAAACTACAAATTGTTTCATAATTTTTTACCTCTTTTTTAAACATAAATTTTAAAGCATTTTACCCCACTATAACCTGCTCTTCAGGATATTGTATTAATTTCGCACGAGGATTTGTAATTAAAGATAAAGCCAAGGTAAGTGGCCCCAGTCTACCAACAAACATGGTTAAAATAATAAGCATTTTACTAATAGAGGATAGAGAGCTGGTTATCCCTGTAGAAAGACCGACTGTACCAAAGGCTGAGATAACTTCAAAAAATATTTTTATAAAATCAAAATCTTCAAAATAGGAAAGTAACAAAGTTATTATCGTAACCCAGCCGGCGGCTAACATCAATATGACCAAGGCTTTATTAACTACTGCTTCTGAAATCCGCCTCTGAAACAAATCAAGATGTCTTCTACCCTGCAGGGTAAAGTACATCCAGAAAAAGGCTACAGAAAAGGTAGTAGTTTTTATCCCCCCACCAGTAGAAGTAGGTGAGGCCCCTATAAACATGAGTATAATAATGAACAACAATGTTGCATTACCCATCTTTCCGATAGGAATGGTATTAAAACCAGCTGTTCTGGCCGTAGTAGATTGAAATGCCGCACTGAGTATTTTATCTTTTGGCGAGTAAGTTTGAATAGTCTTGGCATTGTTATTTTCCAGAAAAAGTATTCCTATCGTCCCTAAAACAAGTAAAATAGCAGTCATTACTATCACCAGTTTACTGTGTAAGGATAATCTTCTACGTCTGGGATATTCTAAAATTTCAATAAGAACCAGAAAACCAATACCGCCTGAGATAATCAAAATAATAAAAATTATATTAATGCTAAAGTGAAAGGTATATTGTTCTAAACTATCGCTAAATAAGGAAAAGCCAGCATTACAAAAAGCCGACACCGCATGGAATAAAGAAAGAAAAAATGGTGAATGGTTACTTTCTAGGTTATGCCAATTTAAATATAATAGGATTGTTCCTAATCCTTCCAGGAAGAAGGTAAATAATAGAATATGTTTCGCTAAACGAACCAATCCACCAATAGAAAATTGATTGAGCGATTCCTGAATAATGAGGCGCTGCCTGAGGGTAATTTTCTTGCCCAGTAAAAAGGCAAACATAGTGGAAAAGGTCATAATGCCCAGGCCACCAATTTGAAAAAGAATCAATATAACCCACTGTCCAAATAAAGAAAAATCTCTGCCAGTATCCAATACAATTAATCCGGTCACGCAGGTTGCCGAAGTTGCAGTAAACAAGGCATCAATAAAAGCAATAGGTTTTTCTCCGCTGGTAGCGATAGGTAGAGATAGAAAGTAGGCTCCAGTAAGAATAATAAATAAAAAGCCTAAAACCAGTATCTGACTGGGTGTTAAAATAGTCTTCTTCTTCAGGATAGAAGGTTGTGAATTCACTGTTTCCCCACACTACCAATAAAATTCTTTTTGCTAAATTATAACATAATTATTTTCTTACCGAATAGATTAATCTTTCTGGTGAAAATATAAAAATATAATATGAAGATATTTTATAGTATCGGAATTTCCAAAAAATTTCGATACTGCAAGATAATATAAAGTATTATTTCCTAAATAAGGAGCGCAATATATTTATTTTAATTTAGGGATTCTCAAGGGGAACACCTCGTCCCTTCGGGACACCCCTCTTGAGAGGAGAATTTTCCCCCTTGATTATTGTGATTGCCTGGTAATTTCGATACTATAAGATGATAAACTACCAAAGCAAAAGGTCATTGCGAGTCCTGCCTCCTAAACTAATGTTTAGGGAGCAGGCGTGGCAATCTCATACTATTATACCTGTATCTTTGGTCTGAAAACTGAGAACCAATAACTGAAAACCATTTTGATTTGAGGGGTTTCAGGGGATACTTCCCCTAATTATCTTTATTGTTTTTCTGTTTTGAAAAAAAGAGATTGCCAGGTTTTTTAACTTCCTTCATTAATAAACAAGACGTGTTGCAGTAGCTAAACAAATAGCTATAAAAAAAGTAAATAATATGGTAAATACTGTTTTTTTAGCACCAATTTCTTTTATTAATACTGCAATGGTTGCTACACAAGGCACATAGAAAAGAACAAAAATAGTAAAAGTCATAATTTGAGTAGCACTCATTACGGTACTGATATCAGTTACTTCCAGTGCCTGAACCAGCATAATCATAGACAATTCTTTTCTTAGAATCCCAAAAATGAGTGTAACTCCTACTGCTATTGGTAGCCCCAACAAAAGAGTAATGGGAGATATTAGTTTATTGATAAAAGTTTCTAAATGCCAGTACTTTAATAAGCTCAAAAATATACTACCAGCAATTAAGAGTGGCCAGGCTACCATGATAAACTCTTTCATTCTAAGCCAAACTTTGGCTAATAATACTTTTAGTGATGGGATATGATAAGCTGGTATTTCCATAATCATTCCCGGAGTGACCTCTGGTAGTAAACGCGAAAGAATCTTACCAGAAAAAGCTACTACTATAATATTTAAAACATAGACTAACAACGCTGCTTCAGGACCAAGATAAAAAGCCACTAAGCCAAAGATAATGGTAATTCTAGCAGCGCAGGGAATCATAGTAGTCAATATTGAGGAAATAAAACGGTCTCGTTCTGATTCTAAAATGCGGGTAGCCATAACTGCCGGGACCGTACAACCATAACCCAGGATAAGTGGAATAATTGCCTTTCCGTGAAGTCCAATGCGATGTAAGAAAGTGTCCATTAAAAAAGCAATGCGGGGTAAATAGCCAGTATCTTCCAGAAAAGCCAGACCCAGTAAAAAGGGGACTAGATAAGGGAGAACAATAGCAATACCTCCAGCAAGACCTTGTACCATTCCACTGGCTATATAAAATATTAAGGAGTTGTTGTTTAATTTCTCTTCAAGATAAGGAAGAAATTGGTAAAAGAAAGCTAATAAAGGCTCTTCGACTAATTCCCCTATATAGAAAACAAAATGAAAAAAGAGATAGAGCACAATTGCCAAAGAAATATATCCCAAAACAGGGTGCATGAAAATGTTATCCAGATAATTGCGTATCTCCACCCGGGGCTTAGCAAGAGTAACCACTGATTCATAAATATCCATTGCTAAATGATGGCGTTCGGAGGAAATGACTACATCAGAAGTTCTAGCTCTGTATTCTTCTAATTGCTGTTGATAATCTTTTACTTTTTTAATAAACTTGGTATCAATCTTTTTTATTTCGTCAATAAAATGCTGATCATTTTCTAATAATTTGGTGGCCAGAAAGCGTTCTGTTACTTGAAATTTTTGAGCATATTTTTTTTCCTCCAGATGTTTCCTTAACTCCTCAATAACCAGTTCTACGTCTTTACTAAAGGTAAATATTTTGCCTCTGATTGGATTTTGACCCATCTGAAAAGCAGTTTCAAATAATTGATTAATACCTCTTCCTTTGTGAGCTACTGCGGTAACTACTGGTACCTTTAGCAGTTGTGATAATCTATCTACATCAATAATAATACCCTTAGCTTCGGCTTCATCAATCATATTGAGACAAATTACAGTGGGCAAATTTAACTCTAATATCTGTAAAGTTAATTCCAGTCCTCTACTCAATAAAGAGGCATCAATTACATTAATAACTACATCTATTTTTTCTCTAAGTAAATATCTTCGGGTTTCTAATTCGGCTAAATCAAAAGAGGTAAGGGAATAAGTGCCTGGTAAGTCAACTATTTCACTGGTTATACCTTGAAAGTTCACTTTACTAAGACTATAGGTAACTGTTTTCCCTGGAAAGTTAGAGGTAATTGCTTTATAACCGGCAACATAATTAAAGATGGTGCTCTTTCCACAGTTAGGTTGTCCCACCAAGGCTATTCTCATTAATTTATTACCTCCACCAGTATTTTGGAGGCAACTCCTCTACCCAGTGCTACCTTATTATCGTGGATACTTACTAAGACCGGCCCGCGCATAATACCACTGGCTTGTACTATCATCAAATCACCGGGATGGATACCTAAGCAACTTAATCTCTGTCTGATACCTAATCCACCTCTTATTTCTACTACTCTAACTTTGCTACCTGGTGTAACATCTGCTAAATTTGCTACCATAACTAATAAAACCTCTAACTGTTTAACTCATTTTTTGTCTTGCTCTTTAATTTATCCCGACATTCTTGGCAATAACCTTTTATTTCTAAGTAGTGCTCGACTGGTATAAAAAAATGTTTATGGCAAATATCTTCTTGTAACTTTTCTACATTTTCATTTGAAAATTCAATAATCTTTCCACAGCTCAGACAGACCATATGATCATGATGTGGTTTATTATAGATTTTCTCATAGACTACCTTTTCTCCCCGATACAGAGTTTCGGTAATCAAACCACTGTCAATTAATAAAGGAATAGTTCGATAGACTGTAGCCAGCGAAACTCTGGATTTTTGTTTTCTAATTTGTTGATGAATATCTTCTGCAGCAAAATGTTTCTGAATGACGGTAATTGCCTTAATTATTTTTTTTCTTTCCTTGGTGTACTTTAGTCTTTTCTCTTTTAAAAAATATTTAAATTGTTCTTCATAGATAGCCAACTACTTACTCCTAATGTAATTGATTATCATTCTCAATTATATTTTACTTTATTATTACCTTTTGTCAAGATAATCAAGGTGAATTCTTCCCCCTTGAGAACCCCTGAAATAAAAATACTTTTTAAAGAAATGCTATCTTGTTTGAAAAACAAGATAATCAGGGGACTTCACCTCCTGAAACCCCCCTATATCAAAATGGTTGTCAGTCATTAGTTCTCAGTTTTCAGATAAAAGATGCGAGCATAAGGGAATGAGATTGCCACATCCTGCTCCTTGCCTCTTAACACCAGTTAAGGGGCAAGAGGCAGGTTCGCAATGACATTCTTTTGCTAAGTTTGTCTATAATATCAAAATTGCTTTGCAATTGCGATATTCGAGAGGAATACTCCCCCCTTCCTTGAAGGGAGACAGTTAGGGTGAGAGTATTAAATATTAGGGATATGAGGTAAATTCTTTCCAGTTTTTTGCTTTTTTTTCAGTTAATTTTTAAACTAGCTCAGTCATTACCACAAATAAAGCCAGAGCAATTCCCAGTAGAAAGGCAAGCGTAGAATGTTTTTTTTCATATCCTCTCGCCTCCGGTAGTAGATGGGAAGCAGATAGATAGATTAAAACACCTACTACAAAACCCAGAGTTAAACCTAAAAGGGAAGGACTTAATTTAGTAACAACAGGATAGGCCAGCAATGCTCCTAATGGGGTAGTTAAGGCTGACATTAAAAAAGCAAGTAGAACTGCTCTTTTGGCATCGAATCTACCTTCTATTAACACAGAAAAAGTAATAACCCCTTCGGCAAATTCATGGACTACCAAACCTATTCCGGCTAAAAAACCGGTAAGGATACTAGAACTAAACGTTACCGTATATATTATCCCATCAACAAAGGAATGGATGGCTATACCTTCCACTGCTGTGATACCAAAGGCCAATGCTTTCTGCTTAGTTCGCTGTTGAATAATTTTATTACTGAAAAACATGAATAGGAAACCAAGCAGGGCAGCAAAACCAGCATATAAATTTTTCTCTACCGCTTCTGGGAAAACCAGCACTAAAGGGACCGAAATTAAGACCCCCGCCGCAAAACACATAAAATAAGCATTTGCTCTTTCCGCCCATTCCCTATTCTTATAAATGGTTATTATTCCCAAGCCATTAACTAGGACTGCAAACAGGGCAAAAAGAACTATCCAGGTAAAGGTGCTAAACTCAAACATGTTTTTGGTATCTCCTCATTTTATCTTCTGGGTATATTTAAGAATATTGAAATTGCTTATTTAAAATTCAAATTTCATACCAGTATGAAGGGGTAAGAATTTTTCCTTAAAAATATTGTAAAGTGCTACTTGTGCTTTAAAACCTGTGCAATGCCCTGCTGAAATGAGACTAATATCAAATTTGGATAAAGCCTCTGCAGTTTTCTCAATTCTTTCCATCGGTGCCTCTACAAGATGTAATCCGCCAATAATAGCTTTAATTTTCTTTAATCCCGTTATCTCAATGGATTGTTTTACAATGTTCACAATACCTGCATGACTACATCCAGAAATTATGACCATCCCTTTGTCTTTGAGATTTGCAATTAAGGAAATATCATCTTCCATGGTATCTTCCTTAATTTTATAATCCTCAGTGATTGTTTTAAGAGATATCCCTACCTCTTCAAAATTAGTCTGCCTCCTTACCTCACCGATCGTCATCAACCCGGGCATGATCTGAAGAGGATCACTGGTTAAATAAACTGTACCCCCATTTTCTTCAATTTTTTCTCTGGAGTCAGCTTGCATTATTCCTACATGCCTCAAATAAGGATTATCTACAAAATTTAATCTAAAAATACTCGAATGAGCAATTACCGGCAAATTCCTTTTCCCAATAACCCTTAACAGCTCAACTATTCCCTGAGTATGGTCATAATGACAATGAGTTAAGACAATTGAATCGATTATTTCTGGATTTATATTCAATAACTTCATATTGTGCATTAATGCTTCATGATCCTGGCCAACATCAACTAATATATTTTTTTTAACATTGTTTTTAGAAGACTCAAGGAAAAAAGAAACGCCATGCTGTCCCCAGTAAGGACTTTCATATAAAACAGAATCTTCTGCTACAACAGTTAGAGTCAGTTTATCTAAATACTCTATTTGATTCATTAAATGCCCCTTCCTCCTAGTTTTTTTCTATTAACACATTAGGTTTTATAAATGTAGAAATTACCAGACATATGAAAATTGCAACAATAGTAGGTAATAACCAGGCCAATCCCTGCTTGCCAAGCGGCAAGAGTAAATTTATTCTGGAAAAGAAATTATTTCCCAAACCTAGTCCTAGCAGAAAATCCCCGATACTAAAGATAATTGCTACGATAATCCCAACTTGTGTAGCAAATTTTACTCTTTCGAACTTGGGAAATAAACTCATAATTAATATTACAACTAAAGCAGGATAAATAAGCATAAGCCAGGGAACCGTATAACCCACAACTTTAGAAAGACCAATTAATCCTATTAAGAAACCAATAATAGAGCTTAAAGCGACAGTAGTAATATATTTTAGTTTTCCATTGGTCATCTGTTCAAAGGTATCCCCTGCTGTTGAAGTTAGACCAACAGAAGTGGTAATATTGGCAAAACTAAGAATTACGGCAAAGACAATAATACCGAAATATCCTAATAAACCCCTTGCAATTTCTACAGTTAGTACCCCAATAGGAGCATCGGGAAATTTTGCTCCTGAAGATGCACCTAAATAAGTGAGAACAGTTGAAGTTAAAAATAATCCGACTGCAGTGACTAATCCAATAATAATTAAATTGTTTTTACGAGATTCCTTATCTTTAAGCCCTCTCATATTAAATTCATTGATAAGCCAGAGACCAAATAGAGCTGCTCCCAAAGCATTCATGGTATTATATCCATTTAAAATTCCCTCAGTAAACGCAGTCGGTGAGCCAGGAGAAACAGGACTAGCCAATGGATTTATAATTCCTTTAATAACAAGTATAATCATAAATATTATCAGAATTGGAGCAAGATATTTTCCTAACCTGTCAATGACTTTTGAACGGTTATAAGCAAAATAAAAGTTTAGTGCAAAAAAGATTAACAGGGTTACCCAAATAGGTACTGTGGGGAAAAATTGAGCTACTGCCATTTCATGGGTAGCGGAACTAACTCTGGGTAAAATAAATACCGGTCCTATAATTAGCATAGATAGAGTGGTAAAAACAACTCCAAAATTCTTCCCTAATACCATTGAACTTAGACCAAACAATGATTTGTTATGCAGGGATACTGCTAAATAGGCAATAAAAACTCCCAAACTATTAATTACACCATAACCTAAGGCAGCAATAAACCACGAAGCGCCAGCTCCTCTTCCTAAGATAGGAGGAAAAATTAAATCACCTACACCAAAATGACCTGAGAAAATAGCTGCTGAAATAATAAAAACAACACTCCAGGGAAGTAAATTAGTATTTTTTTGACTCATATATTTCATCTCCTTTTATTTTTATTTATTCTAAAAAACCCTTTATTAATAATAGGTTAAATAAAAAAGAAGGTTACAAAATTAAAATTTTCTTTTCTCATTAAAGGTAATCTTGGGTTTCTTTATTTATTTCTTTATTTATATGAAATATAAAGAACAAATTTATTTAATTTTTCCATTAGATTATAAAAAATGATTATTTTTGTATACTAATTTTTCTTATATAGAATTTATGTCCTTGGTATCTTGATTCCACTAACTTACCTTGCTCTATTAATTGTTCTATTACTGACCAATCAGAATGGGCTCTTTTTAAAAAATCTCTCAACGCCTCTTCTCTCATAGGATGGACTGAGGTAATACTTAAAAGATCCTCTTCCACATTACCGATAAAAGCAAAAGCATTCCCTTCATAACCGATAAGACATTCTACCTGATCCACCTTTTCCCTAAAGAGATTATAACTACGACTCAGCACTTCTTCAGAGGGAGGTTGAACCCATTTTTCTGCTGGTGGTCGAATGGGTATAGAAAGATAGGCCTTGTTAGGCTTAAGCTGGCTTAAAAAATCAGCTATTTTCTCAATATGATAAATAGAATCATTAATATCCTTAACTAACATGGTTTCAGTAATAATTTCCCCTCTGAAAATCCTGGCAAATTCCAACATGCCCTTTAATAAAGAACCTAAGTGCAAATTTCGATGAGGACGATTTACTCTTCGCCATATCTCTTCTTCAGTAGAGTCTACCTTTAAAGAAACTAAATCAGCCTCTTTTAAATTTTCTCTAACCAGCTCTTGGTCCATGAGAGAAGCATTGCTAATTACTGCTATCTTGATACCCAAAGGCCTTAATAATTGAATCGCCTGACCCAAGTTAATATCTAAAGTAGGCTCTCCATCAGGCACAAAGGTTAGATAATCAATTGGCTCTTCTTTCTCTTTGCTTTTCTTTACTTTTTCCTGAATATCTTTAAAAATTTGAGCAGGGAGGTAAAAATTTTGCAGTTGAGTCTTCCTATTATAAGTCTTTCCTAACTGACAGTAGATACAGGAATAGGTACATACTTTGGGAGGAATATTATTAATTCCCAAACTATGGCCTAAACGTCGGGAAGGAACCGGTCCAAAGGTAAGCATATTCTTTCCTTTCTATTCATTAATCATCTCTTCTATTTTCTGCCATATATTCTTTATTTCGTTGGCGGCTTTATTATTGCTATATTCTACTACTGGTAATCCTCTTACTAAGGCTTCGGTGATTGTGTTATCAAAATGTATTTTCCCAATCAGCTTTAGATTGTTATCTTGACACCACTCTTTAATCCTGGTTGAATTTTCTAAATTAATATCAAACTTATTAATGATGACTACAGTTTGCACCCCAAAATGTTGGGCTTCTTTGACTACTCTCTCCAAATCATGCATTCCAGAAAGAGTTGGTTCGGTTACCACAATAGCTAAATTTGCTCCAGTAAGAGTTGCTATAAGGGGACAACCAATTCCCGGGGGCCCATCAATAATGATTAAATCTGAACCATTTTTCTTAGCAATCTTCTGAGCATTCTGACGAACTAAGGTAACTAATTTCCCTGAATTTTCTTCGGCAATACCCAATCGAGCATATACTAAAGGACCATATTTAGTTTCAGAAATATACCATTCCCCGCAATGGTTTTCCTTCATTTGAATAGCCTCTATTGGGCAAACCAGTGCACATACACCGCATCCTTCGCAGGAAATAAGGTCAATTACAGTCTGCCCATTGATAGTGTTGATGGCCTCAAAACGACAAACTTTCTGGCATCGTCCACAATTGCTACATTTTTCTAAATCTAAATAAGGGATTACGCCGGCATAAAAGTTATATTTTTCTTTTATTTCAGGATGAAGCAAAAGATAAAGATTGGAGGCATCTACATCACAATCTCCTATAACCACCTTTTTGGCTAAAGCAGTAAAGCTTGCTGCCATCACTGTTTTCCCTGTCCCACCCTTGCCACTTATGATAACAATCTCTTTCATTTACAAAACCTCAATTCTTATCCTGATAAAAGCTATAAATATTAACTTGTTTGCCTAATATTTTTAAAAAGCTGAATAAACTTCTGCTCATAGTAAGGACTTATGTTTACTAGAGGAATACCTTTAGAATAGGCTACGGCAATCTCTCTATCAAGGGGAATGGAAAGTAAAATAGGGATATTATTCCTCTGACAATATTCCGGTACTTTATTATCCCCAACATCACACTTATTTAATACTACCCCATGAGGAATTGCTAATTTGCGAAGTACCTCTACTGCCAACACAAGATCGTGTAAGCCAAAAGGAGTCGGTTCAGTAACTAATATGGTATAGTCGCTGCCTTTGATGGATTCAATAACTGGACAAGAAGTCCCCGGTGGAGAGTCAATCAAGATAATGTATTTAATGTATTGATCCCTAATAGCACTACTTTGATTGGACCGGTATTTTTCAATACTTTGCTTTTTAATTTTTTTGATGATAGGAGGAGCCATCGACTCTCCAATATTTAAACGCCCTCCCGTAAAACTTAAAGATTCTGCTTCTCCTTCTTCTAACAATCCTATCTCTCTACCTACTTCCGTAATTGCCTTTTCGGGACAAAATAAAGAACAGGCCCCACAACCATGACAAAGTTCGGGAAAAACCAAAACTTTATTCTTGGTAACTGCTATGGCATTAAAAACACAGACTTTGGCACATTTACCGCAATAATTGCATTTTTGTTCATCAATATCAGGAATAGGAATCTTCACGAATTCCTGACTAGCTATAACAGGTTTTAAAAAAAGGTGGGCATTGGGCTCTTCTACATCACAATCTAAAAATTGCACCTCTTTTTCTCTATCTTTAGCTAAAGCAATGGCCAGATTAACGGCAATGGTTGTTTTACCAGTCCCACCCTTGCCACTCGCTACCGAAATAATCATGTAATTTATTCCTTTTCTGTATTTTTATTGTCTCACCATAATTGTGCCACATTTAGGACATTTAATACTGCTGCAGGGAACTCCTACCTGATGAGTGACTATATGACCACAAGAGGGGCAAACACAATTTCCTCCCACTCCCATTCCCCGGCCAGCTCCGCGTCCCTGGCCAACACCTCTTCCCCGGCCAGTTCCCGGTCCCATTCCTCTCGGTCCGCTACCATCTCCTCTGGGCATCTTTTTCTTCTCCTTTCTATTTTATTTCCCTAAATTCCCATATTCAGGGGAATTCTTCCCCTTGAGAACCCCCGAATTAAGATCAAACTCAATAGAGATTAATCTCTTGAAGGTAATAGTAATCATTTTCAATTACATTTAATAAAAAAATATATTTTATTTTTTCAAAGTACTACATTTATCACATAATCCATAAAATTGAATATTATGATTTTTAATTTCAAAGCTATATTTCCGTGCTAGTTCCTTTTCTATTTTTTTAATTAGCTCCAGTTCTTCCTTAACAAAATCGTTATAGTCTATTATTCGGCCACAATTGGTACATATTAGATGATGGTGATGGGATACTTGGTCAGTTTTTGGGGATAACTCAAATCTGGCACGTCCGTCTCCAAAATCAAATTTAGAAACTAATCCCATATTTACTAATAACTCTAATGTTCGGTAAACAGTGGTAAGACCGATAGCTGGATAAAGTTGATGTACCTTTAGATAGATATCCTCGGCACTTAAATGCTCTTTAGATTCATCTAAAACCTGTAAAATAATCTGACGGGGAATAGTAAATCTATAACCATAGCCTCTAAATTCTCCCTGCCACCATTTTTCAGATCTCCATCTACACCTTCTTCTAGGCATATTCACCATTCCTTATTGATAACGATTTCCATTAATAAAATAGTATTTAGAAATACATTTTTTTATCCTTTAGTCCATCGGTTAAAACAAAGTCACCTATATTACACCCTATATGCCTGGCAATAAGGGGGCATTTAGCAATCAATAAAAAAAATAAAGGATTATTTTCACCGGAAAGTGCCTCATAATTACCCTGTCCCTTACTGATAATCATTTCAGCCTCAATAAAGAGACGGATAAATTCAGGAGAACAATATTTTAAAACCACACCGGGACAATCAGCGCCACAGGAAATAATATTAGCAAAATGGTTAATTCCACAAAAAATAGCATCATCAACCAGGGCATCATTCAATGCCGGTTTCCCCTTTACCACATATATAACAGTTTTATGATAATCATTAACCAGAAGTTCTATCAAAATACGATCAAATACCACTTCTCCGGCATTATCAGCAAGGTAAAGAATAGAATGCACCTCTAATAAACGCTGATAAAAAGACTGATAATCAAAATGCTCTTCATAAGTAGTTTTATATGAAATAAGGTCGCTATCCAACAATTTATCAATTTCGGTGTAAATCTTATCAGAATCTTTCCTCCCAAAATCAATTAAATTTCCCGTAATAGCTAACTGTACTGCTGCTAAAAGTTGATTCTGGGCTTCTTTTACTTTTTGCTTCAGCTGAGGGTACATTTTAAGTGCTATCTTATTACTATCTTCTTTTATTTCTTTATAAGGGTCCTTTTTACCGGTAACCTTGCTGACCATACTATAGATTACTCTTCCCATTTCTGCTGGTGTAGTATTTAAAGAAAAATGAGGTACTAATTCAGATAGTCGATTTAAGACTTCTCTTTGCATCTCCTCACCGGCACCAGTTAATCTTGCTACTTTTAATGCCTGATCATAAGAACAGGGAATGCAATCTAAATAAGTTCGCATTGTTTTATTCTTCACTCCTAAATGGATAATAACTGATTATTTATATAATTATTATCTAATCTGGGCAATAATAGATTGTACTATTTTCTCAAAAGCCTTTTTTGTTTCACTTTCATTGTTATTACTAATAAAGGGTTCCCCCTTATCGGCTGAGATAACCATTTGTAAATCGATAGGTATTGCCCCTAAAAATGGTACTTGAAAATCTCTGGCGGCCTTCTCTCCTCCTCCAGTCAAAAATAAATCAATTTTAGCCCCACAATGGGGACAGCGGAAACCACTCATGTTTTCCACAATCCCTATAATGGGGATATGGATATTTCTTAAAAATTGAACACATTTTCTTGAATCTGATAGGGCAATTTCCTGGGGAGTAGTTACGATAATACCCCCATCTAACTCAGGAATGAGCTGACAGACAGATAACGGTTCATCTCCGGTACCAGGAGGAGAATCAATTATTAAAAAATCAAGCTTCCCCCAATTTACCTCAGCTAAAAACTGCTTGATTGCTATTCCTTTTAAAGGACCTCTCCATACCAAAGGAGTATCAGGTGTTTCTATGAGTAAAGCCATTGAGACAGCAATAAGATTTTCTCTAACCTGTATCGGTTGAATTTGACCATTTTTTCCAGTTAATTTTTCCCCTTCAAATCCCAACATTTTGGCAACAGAAGGTCCATGCAAATCAGCATCGAGCAAACCAACTCGGTATCCTTTTTCAGCTAAGGCACAGGATAAATTTACCGCTACAGAACTTTTCCCAACTCCTCCTTTATTAGACAAAACTAATATTTTATGTTTAATATCACCCATATTATGCTTTAATTTCTCAATCATCTCCCTATCAGCTTGTTCTCTTTTCTTTCTCATCTCTTCTTGAATTTGTTCTGCTGTGTTTTCAGTATCTACCTTATCCACTACTTATCTTCTCCTTTTCTCAATCTTTATCATATAAAACTTTCTGAAAATGATGGAAAGAGTGACCTCCAGACCTTTAACTCATTTCTCTATCAAAATGTGATTGGTTATGGTGATCCTCTTTTTCTATACCGTATCCTTTACCCCTACCAGGCTGACAGAGAGAATTACCTTCTTTTAATTTTCCTTCTCTATATTTTTCAATAATTTCGTTTACCTCACCTGAAATGCCAACTATAGGCTTGATGTCTTTCGCTAAAAAAAGATCCATCGCTCTTCTTCCCATTCCCCCACAAATAACAACTTGAACACCCTTCTGAGAAAGATATTCCGGCAAAAACCCGGTACGATGACCAGGATTGGGAATTGTTTCCTGATTTATTATCTTTTTATTTTCCAGCTCAACTATTTCCAAAGAAGGACATCTTCCAAAATGTTCTGATACAAAATTTCCATCTATAGCAATAGCAATTTTCTCCATGATAAACCTCCCTATTTATCTCTAATTTAACCCGGAATGTGGCTCTACATTAGATTGGTCAGCTGGTTTTAAATTTCCTTTTTTATATTCTAGTATTGCTTCTTCCACTGTCCCCTTTGCTCCAGTAATCAGCTGGATTCCAGCAGCATGGAGGGTGCGAAAAGCATTGGGTCCACAATTACCAGTAATTATTACCTGAACATCTTTATCTACCATCATCTGAGCAGATTGAATACCGACTCCACCCATACCACTGATATTTTTGTTTTCTATAACCTCAAATTGGTCTTGCTCAGTATCATAAATGATAAAAAAGAGACATCTCCCAAATCTAGGGTCAAGATCGCTTTTTAAGTTTGGACCTGATGAAGTAAGGGCTATCTTCATAAAAATCTCTCCTATTTTTTATTATTTAATTATTTATATTATTTACTCTCTTTTATTATAACCCCTCTGACAAGTTTATAAAAATTTTTAAAGGTAAACCACCAGAAAGATAATGAAAACTCTCTGGTGGTTTACCTTTAAAGAGATAGGATTTACTCTATTTACTACTCTATTTACTCTTTTGTCTCTTTTTCTAATTCAGCTATTCTCTTATTAACCGCTTCTAATTCTGCCTTGATCTCCTCAGCCTCTGCCTGTAGTAAATCCATCTCCTGTTTGGAATCCATAGTCCCCTGATAAGGGTAAGCAGGATTATAGACAGGATAGGCAGGTGGAGCTGGAGCATAAGCCGGGTAGATAGGATAACCCAAGAATGCTGCTCTTCGGAAACCCCGTCCCATACCACGACCAAATCCTATTCCAAAGCGACCACCGTAAGGATTGGCATAACCAGGAACAGGATAACCAGCACAATAACCTGCTGCTCTACCAGTCATAGGACCAAGACCCAGAGGACCAGTTCTATCGCCACCGGGCATAACAATCACCTCCTTCTATTTATCATAATAATTACTAATAACTCCAGCTTCGAAAATAAGCTGGTTAAGATGCTACTGAGCTTTCCCCTAATCTAATAATTCACATAATATTACTTATTGATAATGATTACCATTAACATTTTATTGCCGATATTCTTTTTTGTCAAGTGTTTTCTTAAAATAAACTTCCTTCCCCCTCAAATAGGTATGAGAGTTATGGGAGTTTCCATTCTCTAAAGAAGATTAAAAAGGTCACCAAATAAAAAAGGCAGGGATCACCTCTCTGCCTTTTTTATTACCTTACAATGTAGATAGTAGATACTACTAAGTAGATTTGCAGGTATCTACTTTGTTATAAAAAATAGTAAAAACGACTATTTATTATTATGATTATTATTATGATAATTCTGCCATACTGCCAATACTTCGGGGAAATCTATTTTTAATCTTTTAATTGTTTCTAAGGTAGGCACACCATTTTCATCCCAGCCTCTTCTCTGGTATACTGCATCACATAATAGTTCATATTGCTTTTCTCTGAATTTTCTCAATGCTTTTATCTTTTCTTCGATTCCTTTTCCAGTAATTGAATATTTTATTTCTTCCTGTAATTGCTTATCATATAATTCAGCACGTGAACGGTATTCCTGCTCAGTTACTGGACCCATAGCCCGATAGGGAATAGCATCATGCTTTCTAGTGCCAAATCTCGTCTTTAAATTAAATAGTCTCTGGAGATTATGCACTGCTTCTGATTGGCTGATTATATCTTCTGAAGTTATTTTCTGGCCTGTTACCCCTTCAAATAACCAGCAGTAATTTTCCACATGCTCGGGGACTTTAGCTGCCGTAATGCCTGAGTATTTTTGCTTATTCTCAGCTGGTTCAATGTCATTCCAGGGAAGTTTACACAAGCCCACCAGTGAAAACCAGGTCCTGAATAAGGGGAAATAATATAGCGCCTCTGCCTTATCCTCAAAGCTGGGAATTTGTTTATTTACCTGGTCCATAAAAATCAACCAGGATTCATCATGCTGAGGACCCTTATTAGCTATGCCATATCCACCCTGTTGAGCGAGTGATTCTTTGGTCACATATTCCGAAAATTCCATCCCTTTACATTCCATACCAATATCTTCTAAAAAGGTCGGGTTAGCATTAAAATGATCCGCAAAATATCTTTTACAACGCCGAACACCCTGCCCAGCAATTTTACCAAAACCTTCTCCTTGGGCAATTTGGTGAATTAAGGCCAAGAGAGCCTCTCCATTTCCAAACCTCAAGTCTAATCCTCCGGTTCTTTCCTGATTAAGAATGCCCCTTTCATAGCATTCCATCAGAAAAGCAATAGTGGTACTGACTCCAATAGTATCAATTCCATAATGGTCACAATAAAAATTAGCCTCTAGAATAATATCAGGATCAAAACAACCACAATTTCCACCAAATCCTGCCGCCGTTTCATATTCCGGGCCATCCACGATAACTTCTTTTCCCTTTAGGGGACCGGTCTTCAATTTAAAGCCATCAACAGCATGAGAACAACGTAAATTGCACCCAATCCAGCAGGAATCACCTGGTTGCTTCTGAGCGAAACGTTCCTTCCAAACCTGATTACCTATTCTTACTTCTTCAGGATGGGTCCCATATTGATAATTATGGACTGGTAAACAATGATGGGTATTCATGTGGTCAAGAAGATTGATGGTACCAATTTCCCGCATTCCATTCTGAATATGGTCTAAAGCGAGAATTTCTTTTGTTATACGCTCTCCAGCTTTCTTTAACAATTGAGGATAAGCAGGATTATTACTGGCACTACTAATCCCTTTATATTTAACCACAATTGCCCCAATTTTTTTATCTCTGAGAATGGTTCCAGTACCACCTCGCGCAGCTTGTTTGTAACGAACTTTACCTCGTTTACGATCATACCAGCTGAAATTCAAAATTCCTAATAAAGAATTTTGAGCCCCCTGGCCAGCGGAGACAATGCTGATGTTCGCCTTATCCTGTTCATCTTCTGCAAAATGCTCAGTTAATTTTTCCACCAAAAGGTAAGAATTTATATCTTGATAAGGAAAGGTTTCTATCTTGACCTCTCCCTTGTTTCCGTCAATAAAAATAATAACATCTTCCTCAGATTTACCCTGTATCTCCAGAATATCCCAGCCGGAAAATTTTAGATAGGGTGCAAAATAACCTCCGGCATTATTATCATTAGCACTGCCTGTTTCAGGAGAAATACTAACTACATGACTCTTCCCACAACCAGAATATTGAGTAATCCCACTAAGTGGTCCCGTGCAAAATATTAACTCATTTTCTGGATCATTCCACCTTGTTTCTGGTTTTACTGCCTGCCAGAGATACCATAAACCATAACCTCGACCCCCAGTTAATACCTCTTTTACTTTCGGGGGAACATCTTTGACTTTTACCACTTTATCCGATAGATTAAGATAAAGAACTTTATCTGTATAACCATGGTTTACTTTTGCCGGTTGATAGGGAAAGGATATTATAGTTTCACCTTCAAGCATTATTAACCTCCTTAAAATTATTTTTCATCACAACAAAGATTACCCTAACTAAATTAATTATTATTCTTAACATTGGTTATGATAGCTTCTGCTTTATAACTTCTTTTAAATCAGGATAACCAATCTCCTGTAATTCATACCTTACTCTAACATATTTTTTATTAATCTGCATGACCCTGCTTAAATCAATGGGGGTCCCAATAATGAGCAGTTCTGCATCACTATTATTAATGGTAGCTTCTAATTCTTTAATCTGTTCTTTCCCATATCCCATGGCTGGTAGTACCTTATCAAGAAGGGGATATTTTTGATAAGTATCTTTGATGCTGCCAATAGCAAAAGGCCGGGGATCAATTATCTCTGCAGCACCATATTTTTGAGCGGCAACAATCCCGGCTCCATATTGCATTTCACCATGGGTTAAGGTAGGCCCATCTTCCACAACGATTACCCTTTGGCCTCTAATGGTTTCAGCATGCTCAACTTGAATAGGAGAGGCTGCTTCTACCAATATTGCCTCTGGTGCTAAAGTATATATATTATTCCTTAATAGAGCAACATTTTCTGGTTTAGCGGTATCAATTTTATTTATTACCACAATGTCTGCCATCCTTAAATTTACTGCTCCTGGATAATAGGTTGTTTCATGTCCAGCCCGATGGGGATCAGTAACCACAATATGTAAATCCGACTGATAAAAGGGAAGATCATTATTCCCACCATCCCATACTATTACTTCAGCTTCCTGTTCAGCCCTGCTTAAAATTTCACCATAATCTATCCCAGCATAGACAATATTCCCCAGGTCCAGGTGAGGTTCATATTCTTCCCGTTCTTCTATAGTGCATTGATATTTTTCTAAATCATCATAACTTTCATAACGTTGCCAGATTTGTTTAGTTAAATCTCCATAGGGCATAGGATGCCTAATTACCACCACCTTTTTACCCATCTCTCTTAATATCTTAGTTACTTTACGGGTAGTCTGACTTTTTCCACTTCCAGTCCGAACCGCACAAACAGAAACTACTGGTACTTTGGCTTTTAGCATGGTATTATGAGGACCCATCAATCTAAAATCAGAACCTTGTGCTAAAACAAGAGAGGCTCTTTCCATAACATACTGGTGGGGTAAATCACTATAAGCCAGAATAACCTGGTCAATATGATATTTGTTAATTAACTCCGGTAAATCCTCTTCTGGGAAAATAGGTATCCCTTCGGGATAGAGAGGACCACTTAATTGGGAGGGATATTTTCGGCCAGCAATATCAGGAATCTGAGTAGCAGTAAAAGCCTTTACCTGGTAATTTTCATTATTCCGAAAGAAAACATTAAAATTATGAAAATCCCGGCCGGCAGCACCCATAATTAAAATATTTTGCTTTCTCAAAAAGAATCACTCCTTAGATTTTTATTTATTTTTAATTTTATTATCTCCAGGACAATAAATCAACTGCTTTTAGCCATTAATCAACTAATAATTAATATATATCTTAATATAATGAATAAAGGGGGAAATTCAACTGAAAAGAAAAACAGAAGAAAATTTATAAAAAAATAAATAAAAAAAATAAACGAGATATTCAAGGGGAAAAATTCCCTTCTCAAGAGGGGTGTCCCGAAGGGACGAGGTGTTCCCCTTGAATATCTTGAAATATTTTCCTTTACTTCTTACTACTTACTGCTTTTTCCAGCGGGAAGGTTATGCCCAATTGTTTTGCCGAGATAGAAGATAAAATATATACCAAAAAGTAGAGCAAAACAACACCAATCACTAAAACAACGATAACTGGTATGCCAAACCCTGCTAAAAGGTAGCAAATGACCGCAATCAAAGCCGCGGTAAGAGCATAAGGAAACTGAGTCCTGACATGATCTATATGGTCTGAACCAGCAAAGGTGGAAGACATAACCGTGGTATCGGAAATGGGGCTACAATGATCCCCCATTACTGCACCAGTTAAGACACTAGAAATAACGAGGGGTAAAGATACACCAACACTTACTCCCAGAGGAATGACAATGGGGACCACAATTCCCATGGTACCCCAGGAAGTACCAGTACATATGGCAATAAAAGCAGAAATAATAAAGGTTAAAATAGGTAATATGAGTGGAGATAAAACACCTGCTAAGGCATTAACAATATAAGGTGCCGTACCCAATTCATCACATACACCTTTAATAGCCCAGGCTGAAATTAAAATTAAGGTGGCATAAACCATCATCCTGGCACCATTTAGAAAAGAATCCATTATCTCTGCTACTGAAGCAATCCTTTGCCCTAAATACATGACCATAGCTACAAAAAAAGAAATAAGGGTAGCTAATAAAATAGAGAACATAGCATCAGCATCTGAGATGGCTTGAGAAAATGATTCAGCTGAACTACCACCACCACTTGCCCACATAAAATAGAAAGACAAAACAACCAGTAACAAAATGGGTAACCATAGATTTATTGCTTTTGGTGAAGCTTTTTGAGCAATCTTTAAATCTGAGGTGCCGGCTAATGGTCTGGCATCTTTTGCCCAGAGTTCATGTGTAGTCCTAGCTCGATATTCTGCTTTTAACATCGGTCCAAAATCTCTTCCAGTATAAGCTATAATTCCAACCATGATAATGGCTAAAATAGAATAAAAGCTATAAGGAATACTTTGTAGCCATAAAAAATAAGGAGAAACTTCAATTCCTGCTGGAAGAGATTCCCCAATAAGACCAACCTGATAGCCTATCCAGGTTGAAATCAAAAATATGGAAGAAACTGGTGCTGCGGTGGAATCCACAATATAAGACAATTTCTCTCTGGAAATATGATATTTATCAGAAAGTGGTCGAAACAAATTTCCGATAAAGGCGGAATTGGCATAATCATCAATAAAGATTATAATCCCTCCCAACCAGGAGAAAATTTGAGCCATCTTAGCATTATGCGCTTTTTTGCTGATTGATTCCAAAAAACCCTGTCCACCACCAGAGAAAAATATCATGCCCATCAAGCCGCCCACTAAAAAGAAAAATAAGATAATGCTGGCATTCCAGGAATCCGCTACCTGAGCCACCAGTATATTAGCTGTCTTTCCCAGGCCAGACCATAAATTACCATTATGAAGAATAGTTGCGCCCACCAAAACAGCAATAAGTAAAGAAATTAATGCTTCTCTTAAGATAATACAAAGAATAATAGCCAAAATAGGTGGCACTAAAGACCAGAGACCATAACTACCGTTACTTTCTTCCTCATTAGCCCAACCCATTACCGATAAGAACGATAGAATAATCAACACAGAAAAGATCACTATAACAAAGCGATTAAATCTATTCTTCCTGATCATTATTCTAAAAACTCTCCTTTTTAATTTTTTTAAATTTTCTAAGCAAAATTAATCCAAGCTAAAGTAGTAAAAGTATTATTTTGTATTATTTTATTAATTTTAACAATAATTATTTTGGTCCTCCTTTCTTGTTGATTTTTTACCTTTCTGGAACAGATAGTTCTAGAATTCTTTCTCTTCTCTCAACATAAAAAAGGGCAATCAATAAGCGCCAGGCTCATCGATTGCCCTCTATAAATAGCAAGATAGCTTTTTACCTCCCTTTTCTCTCTCCTCGATGAGATAGCGCTCCACCTAAGAGCGGGAGTTCTCTTAGGTGACAGTGCTATGATTATTCACCATAGCCCCAGCCTGAAGCTTAGAGCAATAATCTTCAGACTTCGGCGAAGACCCCTTTCCTGATAGGTCATTGCTGCTCGAGCTTACTACTTACTATCAGTACTCCTGATCATTCGCGCCTCTACCTCACTTTAGATAAAAAGTGAGGCAAATAATATTCAATTTTCTTCAAACTAACATAACTTCACCAAAATGTCAAAAAATATTTCAAATTTTTCAAAAGAAATTCTTCCTTTTTACTATTAACTTGAAAATTCCCTGTGGCTTGCCACAGGGTAGATTCTGAGTATGATGATAATATGAGTCAAGGAGAAGTTCAAAAAGGATATCATTGTGCCTGGCAGATCCATTATCAGCTGGTGTTTCCAGTCAAGTATCGCAAGGTATTGCTTGATGAAATGGTGGTAAAGATCATAGAAGAGACAGCCGATGGCATTCAAGAACGCTATGCCATAGAGATGGAAGCCTTAGGAATGGATAAGAATCATATTCATCTTCTCTGTAGTGCTCATCCCAAAATAGCACCAGGGGAGATCGTGCGCATATTCAAAAGCATCACTGCCAGGGAGATATTTAGAAGGTATCCCCAGCTCAAAAGAGAGTTATGGGGTGGAGAATTTTGGTCTGATGGATACTATGTGGCCACAGTTGGTGAGAGAGGAAACTGGTCTAAAGTAGAAAATTATGTACAAAAGCAAGGTAAGCCAAAGGAAGATCTGAAGCAGATAAGGCTTTTCTGATCTTTGATACCCTGCGGCTTGCCGCAGGGTGGTTCATTCAATTTTTTGAATCATAATTTTAGATCCAGACCTTACCTTTTTAAGCACCTCTGGATTGCCAATGATCTTGCCAAAGATATTTACGGCACTAGCTGCCCTGATCTCATCTCCAGAACTGGCCGGTGTTCTACCAAAGAAGATACAAAAAGCCTCACCTGGTGGCCAATAGCCAAGCTCTCCCATTGACACTACCTCACGAGCATCTTTCTCTAATTCAATTTTTGCTCCAATGGAAAAATAAATCTCATCTCCCCAGGTATTAACCCGACCTTCGATGGGTAACAAATCCCATATTTTTTCGGCTGTTTTACTATTATTTAATTCAGCTTCAAGCTGTATATCATCTGTTTTTATCAGAATCTTTTTCATTTTATAATTACCCTTACCTCCTTCTTTATAATTTCTTCTGATCAAATAACTCCTTAGCCCTTTTAGCGATATGCTCGGCAGTTAGACCAAACACCTTAAGTAATTCCCAGGGAGCACCAGAAAGTCCAAACTCATCATTCACTCCAATCATATCGAAAAGGAATGGAGTGTTATATTTCTTGCTGGTAGCAACCACTCCAGCTACTATATTACCAAATCCTCCCTTCTGATGTTCCTCAGCAGTAAGTATAACTCCAATTTCCTGAGTTGCTTTTCTAATTACCTCTTTATCAATAGGCTTTACCGTATGAATGTTTATAACCCTGGTTTCCAAGTTAAACTCTTTCTTAAGAATATAGGCAGCTCGCATCGCCTCAGCTACCATTGGTCCACAGGCAATAATGGCAATATCCTCACCTTCAGTTTGGTAATCGGTACTGAGCTTTGTCTCAAAAGCATCCACAAAGTTTTCCTTTTCTTCCCTGAAACGAATTACATTGGCATAGCCAAACTGATAGGGAGTCTCCTCTTTGCTAATTACCGGAGTAGCTTCTCGGGCATAACGAATCACGGCTGGCCCCGGAATTTTAGCCACTACCTTGGTCCCCTTTTCAGTCTCTAAGGAATCACTGGGCACAATAATATGCATATTGGGTAAATAATACATATTACTGATCTCTTCTAAGGCCTGGTGGGTCGCACCGTCTGGACCAACCGAGAGGCCTCCATGAGCATTAGCAATTTTGACCTTAAAATTATTATAACAGAGGGTAGTTCTAATCTGATCCCAGTTTCTGCCAGTAACAAATACACCATAAGAACCAATGAAGGCAGTCTTACCTTCTTTAGCAAAACCAGCAGCAACTAAGGTCATATTCTGTTCGGCAATACCCAGCTCGAAAAAACGTTTTTTTCTTTCCGGATGATGGGCATAAAATTGATCCATTTTGATAGAGCTGGTGATATCTGCCCCAAAAACAACTACATTAGGTGATTCCCCCAGCTCTTCAATAGCATCTCCAAACCCATTTCTGGTAGGAATCATTTTTACCTTCATAATATCCTGGCTATTCCACCAGTATTCTCTACTGAATTTAGGCATAGCCTGCTCAACTTTTTGATTTACTTCCTCCTGATAATCGCAGGCAATTTTAAGTAATTTATTCACTTTTTCCTGGTTAAAACCAGGTGCTTTAATGTCTTGTAAGGCTTTTTCTAAAGATTCTGCTCCAGTAAGGCCATCTTTAGGGCAGATTCCGTGATAGCCTACCACATTCTCAGCAAAGGAAACCTCTTTACCTTTCGTAGTATGAGCAATAATGACAATGGGCTGGCCCTTGATCTGTAAAGCTTTATTTAGGGTATTTAGGATTTCTTTCAGGTTATGGCCATCCATCTCCAGGACCTGCCAGCCAAAGGATTGCCATTTTTCAACTAAGTTTTCCAGCCTCATGACCTCTTCTGTAGGTCCGTCAATCTGAAGTTGATTGCGGTCTACAATAGCAATAAGATTATCCAGCTTATAGTGAGCAGCGGACATAATAGCTTCCCAGACTGAACCTTCATCTAATTCTCCATCACCTAAGATACAATAGGTATAATAATTTTTCTTTTCCAGACGGGCATTTAAGGCACAACCCACCGCTACTCCCAAACCCTGACCTAAAGAGCCACTGGACAGCTCTATACCGGGTGTTTTAAAACGATTAGGGTGTCCTTCAAAGCCAGACCAGAGCTTTCTTAATTTAACCACCTCAGAAACAGGGAAATAGCCAGCCATCCCTAAAGCTACATAAATAGCAGGAGCCTTATGCCCCACTGACCAGATAACCCGGTCCCGGTCTGCCCATTCTGGGTTTGCTGGATCATGTTTGATGTGTTTAAGATAGAGGGCAGCGGCAATATCCATGATAGAAAGTGTTCCTCCGGTATGGCCAGAACCTGCTGCAGTAAGAGCTACCATATTATAAGCTCTCATTTCTTTTGCTTTTTCTATCAACTCCTCAACAGAATAATCTTTCTTTATCTTTCCAGTTTTGGAATCAACAATTGGCATCATTTCCTCCTTTTATTAGTTTGACTCACAAAATACTTAAGTTCAAGGGAAATTTTTATCCTATTTAGATGAGTGTCCCGAAGGGACACGTTTCCCCTTAAGAACGCCTTAATTAACTTTAGATTTTAATATTTTATTACTTTATTTTATATTTTCTACACCCTTGCCCAGGCTTCTTTTAAAGTTCTCTTGGCATTAGCAATTACTACTTCTGAAGATTCTCCGGGCAATGGTTTCACTTCAAAGCTGACTATGGGTGGGTTATCGGGATTAAGAAAACCGGTCTTTATAAGGACTTTCAGATATTCTACTAATTCAGCGGTATCGTTTTCTCCTCCTATAACTCCAAAACGGGGATGTTCGTCACCATAACCTACTTGATTTTTATCCTTGACGATACAATTACCCATATGGGCATGGATTATATAATCCTTAATTGGTAGTATTGCTTCCTCTGGAGATTCACCCAAAAGAGGTAGATGGGATAAATCTACCATTAAGCCAAAATTAGCACACTGTTTCCTCATCATCTCAGCATATCTTTTAGCCAGGCTAGCCGGTCCAATCAGACATTTCTTGGCAACATCCCGATCAAATACTTCCAGAGCAATCTTGAGGTCGCCTTTTCCCTTAGCATAATCACATATTTCCTTAGTCGAAGATACTAATAATTCTAAAGCTTCTTCTCTTTTCTCTTCACCAGGGTCTTTACCACTTAAAAAGCCCAGTCCCTTTGCCCCCAGTTCATAGGCCTCATCAATATCGTCTTTCAGTTGCTGGATAGCTTTTCTTCTCTCTTCCTCATCAAAAGCATTTATATCCAAATTGTTAACTAACAGGGTAGGTTGGGCACCATAGGCCACCACAAGATGGCTTGTTTCAAGTAGTTCTTTAGCTTTTTTTCTTATTTCTTCATCTTTCATCCAGGAAACCTCTACAGCGGTAAAAAAATCGTCTTTGGCAATTTTCTGTAAAGTTTCCAGTATGGGTCCTTCCCCTTCCATGGTTTGGGGGTAAGCCATAAAGTGAATAATTCCCACTTTCATAAATTTATAAATTGATTCTTGCATAATAATTCTTCCTTCCTAAGTAAAAATTTTAAAATATTTATTCTTTAAGCATATCTTCTTCTACTCCTGCTAAATGAAAATACATTGCCTTACGAGCAGATTTTTCATCTTTATTTTTAATAGCTTCTAATATGGCAGCATGTTCCTTGAGATATTTTTGAGGATAACCAGGCAGGTTCCAGGTTTTTTCTTTCATATTAACCCATAATCTTTCTTTTAAGAAGTCACTTATATTGAGCATCATAGAAAATAATAAGTTATTATGAGCTGCCTGAGCAATACTAATATGAAATTCTCGGTCCATTTCCATCATCTTAGGAATATTCCCTAATGCTTCTCTCATCTTATGCAATGCGGTCTCAATAGCAGAGATATCCTCTGGGGTGCCCTTTTGACTGGCTAAACCAGCAATCTCCGTCTCCAAAACTTTTCTTGCTTCTAATAATTCAAAAGGGCTTTCCTCTTGTTCAAGTTCTAGAATTTCCTTTTCATTAAAAGAAGATGATAAATTAATATCTTTTATAAAATTCCCTTTCCCGACTCTTCTTTCAGTAATTCCTAATATTTCCAGGGCACTCATAGCTTCTCTTACTGAAGGGCGGGAAGTCCCAAATTGCTCAGCCAGTTCCTGCTCCGAGGGAAGCCTGTCACCTGGTTTAAGTTTACCTTCTTTAATAAGCTCTCTAATTTGTTCTACAATTTTGACATATACTTTCTGGGTTTTAATTTTATTAAATATTTTTATCTTGATGTTCCTCTTCTCTATAATTATAATATTTAGAATTATTAGTAATATTATTTATATTTCTAAATTGTAAGACATTTTAAATTATATAAATAATATCAATCATAACTGAATTTGTCAAATTTTTTTATTTTTTGTGTCAAATAAAAATCAAAAGTGCAC
>DKFO01000074.1:0-7729 GCA_002452835.1 Candidatus Atribacteria bacterium UBA6794
CCCTCGAGGGGAGAGGAGAAGTAGGGGAAGTAAGGTATTTTTATTTATTAACTAAGATTTACTATACTATATACTCAATACTCGATACTGAATACTGATAATTGAGGGGTTTCAGGGGATACCTCCCCTGATTATCTTGTTGATGAAACAAGATAGCATTTCTTTAAAAGGCATTGTTCTTTATTTTTTAACTGAAATTTACACTATATACTGAATACTCGATACTGAATACTGATAATTGAGGGGTTTCAGGGGATACCTTCCCTGAATATCTTTTTTGTATTGGAGAGTCCTGTTCATGATTTTACCCTATGCTAGGAGCATTAATTTTGATGAGTTAATGAAAAGATTATTTGATGAGCTTCAGTTTTATAAACATCTTCCACTAATAAATCAGATTAATGAGAATGAAGAAAATCCCTATCAAATTTTAATAAGTGCATTGCTCTCTTCTCGGACCAAAGATGAGGTTACTGCAAAAGCTTCAGAAAGATTATTTGCTCAAGCACCAAATCCAGAGAAATTGTCACGAATGACTGAAGAGGAGATAATAGATTTAATCTACCCAGTAGGTTTTTATCGAATAAAGGCAAAAAATATTAAGAAAATCGCCAACGTACTTTTAGAAAAATATGGGGGAATGGTTCCTGACCATCTAAATGATTTAATGCAATTGCCTGGAGTGGGCAGAAAGACAGCGAATCTAGTTCTGGGTGTTGCTTTTCATATTGATGCTATTACCGTGGATACCCATGTTCATCGTATTTCTAACCGATTGGGAATTGTTAAAACCAATACCCCGAAGGAAACCGAGCTGGATTTAATGATAATCTTGCCCCAAAAATATTGGATATGTTTTAATACCTACCTGGTAGCGCATGGTCAAAAAATATGTAATCCCATAATTCCTAAGTGTTCTCTATGTAAAATTAAGCTATATTGTCAGCAAATTGGAGTGATTAGACATCAATAAGAAGTAACAGAAAGATTAGAAAATTAAAATATAGTAGAAAAAGTGGATTTTTTCTCATAAATGTATTAAAATTAAAAACTGTCCTTGGTTAAATAATAAATAAGATATTCAGGGGAAGCGTCCCCTGAAACCCCTCATCATCACCCTCACCTTACCTCTCCCTTCTAAGGGAGAGGATTAGGGAGATGGTGTAAAAATATAAGGGTTGTCAAGGGTAATACCATTCTAAATAGAGGAAGGATTTACCTAGAGAACTATAGAACTACAGAGTATGGATTACAAGATTTTGAAATAACTATGCTGGTGTTATATAATAGGAGAGGTACCGAAGTGGTCATAACGGGATCGCCTGGAGAGCGATTGGGCGGCCACAAGCTGCCTCGCGGGTTCGAATCCCGCCCTCTCCGCCAGACTTTTATCATGTTTTAAATTTAATTGATGACCGTGCTAGACGGGGAGTTAGCGGTGCCCTGAACCTGCAATCCGCTAGAGCAGGGTTGAATGCCTATTTGAGGTCTTATCTCTTCAAGGTCTGACTGAAATAAGTGGTGATGAAGATTGGGTCCTATGCAGCAAAGAATTACAAATCCCGTCAGGTCCGGAAGGAAGCAGCGGTAAGTAAACCTCTTTGGGTGCCGTAGGGAAGCCTGGTTGGAGCTAACTGTTTCAATATCGCTTGGGGAGGTAGATCGAGAATAGGGCACGGTCATCTTTTAGAAATGAGGGGTTTCAGGGGAAACCTCCCTTGAATATCTTGTTTGATGAAACAAGATAGCATTTCTTTGAAAAGTATTTTTCTTTATTTCTTAACTGTATTTTACTATATACTCAATACTATATACTCAATACTAATAAGAGAGGGGTTTCAGGGGATACTTCCCCTGAATATCTTATGTAATTGTGATGGAAATAGTAAATGATTAAATATCAGTCAATTTATAGAAAATGGAGACCACAGTTTTTCGAAGATATCGTAGGTCAAAAGCATATCACTCAGACCTTGAAGAATGCCATTAAGCTGAATAGAATTTCACATGCCTACCTCTTTTCCGGTCCTAGGGGTGTGGGCAAAACAACAACTGCTCGTATCCTGGCTAAAGCGCTAAATTGCCAGAAGGGGCCGACAGAGTATCCCTGTAACCAGTGTGCTCAATGTATCCGAATTAATCAAGGTCAGTCTATGGACGTCTTAGAAATTGATGGTGCTTCAAATCGCGGAATTGATGAAATCAGAGAGTTAAGAAGCAAGATTGGCTTTGCTCCAGCGGAAGGGAAATACAAAATTTATATTATCGATGAAGTACATATGCTTACTAATGAGGCATTTAATGCCCTCTTAAAAACTCTGGAAGAACCACCCAGCCAAGTTTTGTTTATATTTGCTACCACAGCACCCCAGAAGGTACCAAAGACAATTTTATCGCGTTGTCAATGTTTTTATTTTCGAAGACTTTCCCGGGAGGAAATGGTAGATAAATTGACCAAAATTGCCACCGAAGAAAAATTGAATATTGATTTAACATCTCTTCAATTGATTGCAGAGAGTGCTACTGGTTCTATGAGGGATGCTGAGAGCATTTTGGATCAAGTTGTTACTTATAGTGAAAAACAGGTCACATCAGAAGTAGTGCGAGAAATTTTAGGGCTTATTCCCCAGGAAATTTTCTGGCAATTACTTAAAGCCATTATTATTGGTGATACCAAGACTGGTCTTGAAATAATTAATCAATTAGTAAAAGAAGGGGTGGATTTTCATAAATTTGTTCAGGATTTAATTGTTTATACTCATCACGTATCTCTTCTTAAAATATTAGGTAAAGATAATTCGGCTGCCATTTTTTACCGGAGTGGGGAAGAACCAGAAAAATTATCAGAATTATCCAATTCAACTAATATTAAAACGATACTTGATATTATTGAAGAATTAAAATTAGTTGAAGAAAAGATAAGATATTATTATTACCCCTGGGTCTTACTGGAATTAATGGTAGTGAAATTAACCCAATCGAAAGAGCAAAGTTACCAAAAGGAAAGTAAAATAGTTAACGAATTGGTAAGTGATATTCAAAAAACGAGTCTTGTGGAGCAGAGTATAGGTATAGGAGAAATTAGGGAGGACCATCTTTCTAAAAATTCTAAAAATTCTAAAAATAAAGTGTTATCGCGCAATAAGGAACCCAAACAGGATCAATTTGAGCAATTATGGTCTAAAGTGTTAGCCAGGGTTAAAAAGGAAAGAATTTCCCTTTACACCTTTTTAATGGCGAGTAATAGTGTTCTTATTGAGGATGACCAGCTAATGGTTGGTTTTCCACCTGATTGTCTTTTTCATAAAGAAAGTTTGGAAAAAAGGGTAAATAGAGATATAGTTGAGGCAATTTTAAAAGATGAAGCAAATTGTGAGATTAAGCTGAAATGCTTTATTGTAGAGGATAAGACTAAAAAGGATGAGGACTTTAAATCAGGGAAGAAAAAAGATAAAATTGAAGATAATAAGGTCATAATACAGTTAGGAGCAGAACAAGAAAACCAGATTAGCAACAAAGGCGAGAGTAATTTATCAAGTAAGAACATTTTAGAAAAAGCCCTTGATTTATTTGGTGGGACTATTTTTGAAGAAAAGAAAGAATAAGAAAAGAGGTTAGAATATATGGACATGAAATTCTTGATGAGGCAAGCTCAAGAGATGCAGAAAAAGATGGGAGCTATAAAAGAAGAACTTGCTCATAAAGAGATAAAGGTTACCTCCGGTGGCGGTATGGTGGAATTAGTAATTAATGGACAGCAGGAGATAAAAGAAATACATATTGAACCTGATATTATAGATAAAGAAGACAAAGAAATGTTAGAAGATTTAATACTGGCAGCAGTAAACGAGGGGATTAAACAATCTAAAGAAATGCTAAATGAAGAGATTATGAAATTAACCGGTGGAATAAATCTACCAGGTTTACTTTAATGGTTATTAAAAATGAGCTATCAATATACCAGACCATTAGCAATATTGATTGATGAATTATCAAAATTACCTGGTATTGGTCCTAAAACAGCCCAGAGATTAGCCCTCTATATTTTAAATATTCCTAAAGAAGAAGCTGGTATATTAGCCCAATCTATTATTAATGCCAAAGAACAGATTAGAAGATGCCAGATTTGTCATAATCTTACTGATCAAGACACCTGTGAAATTTGTCGGGATAAGACCAGACAGAAAGATATTATCTGTGTGGTGGAAACGGCCAGGGATTTGATGGCTCTGGAAAAAACAGGAGGGTTCAAAGGATTATATCATGTTTTAGAAGGAGTTATTTCACCATTGGATGGGGTAGAACCAGAACAACTAACTATTGATCATCTTATTTCTCGCTTAAAAACGGAGCAGATTAGAGAAGTTATTTTAGCTACCAATCCCAATATTGAAGGAGAAGTAACTGCTTCTTATATTGCTAGATTGATTAAGCCTTTAGGTATAAAGGTAACCAGAATTGCCTATGGAATACCCATAGGAGGTGATTTAGAATATGCAGATGAAGTAACCTTAACTCAAGCCTTAATGGGAAGACAAATTTATAAAAGTGAAAAATAAGACAAAAAAGGAATGGAGGAATTTCTTATGAAAAAAATTATTGAAGTTCGATGGCATGGAAGAGGTGGACAGGGTGCTGTAACTGCTTCTAAGTTACTCGCTACCTCTGCCCTGGCTGAGGATAAGTATATTCAAGCCTTTCCTGAATATGGTCCAGAAAGAATGGGTGCACCTATCCAGTCTTTTACCAGAATAAGCGATGAACCAATTAAGATTCATTGTCATGTAACCAATCCAGATATGGTAGTGGTACTTGACCCAACCTTAATTGGTACGGTTGATATTACTGAGGGATTATCTGAAGATGGCATAATTGTAGTTAATACCAGTGAAAGCCCTGCCCAAATTAGAAAAAAACTAAATTTAAAAGGTAGAAAAATATTTACTGTAGATGCTAGTAAAATTGCTCTGGAAGAGCTTGGCCGACCACTTCCCAATACCCCTATGATTGGAGCGCTTATCAGGGCAACTGGATTGCTAAAATTAGAAAATGTGATAAATGATATTAAGGACAAATTTTCAGGTAAATTTAGCCAAAAAATTGTTGATGGTAATGTGAATGCTATAAAAAGAGCTTATCAGGAGGTAAAAAGCGAATGATTGTTAAGAAACAAAAGGGATGGAAAGAAATACCTAAAGGAGGCTTAATTCTAGAGGCAGGGAATGCTGAGCAGTACGAAACCGGTTCATGGCGTTCTAAGAGGCCGGTAAGAGATGAAAACAAGTGTACCCATTGCCTAATTTGTTGGGTTTATTGTCCAGATTCTTCAATTATAGTAGAAGAGGGCAAGGTCAAGGGCATTGATTATC
This sequence comes from Candidatus Atribacteria bacterium UBA6794, assembly GCA_002452835.1. Taxonomy (GTDB): domain Bacteria; phylum Atribacterota; class Phoenicimicrobiia; order Phoenicimicrobiales; family Stramentimicrobiaceae; genus Oleihabitans. Next base: position 5,370 of record DKFO01000074.1, read on the forward strand.
AACACTGTAAGGGTTGCGGGATCTGTGCCGCTGAATGTCCTCCTAAAGCTATTACTATGAAAGAGGAGAAGGAATTTCAAGAAAAGGAGGGAGCAAAAAAATGAGTATAACTACAGTAGCAGTTACTGGAAATGAAGTTGCCGCTTATGCTATGAAACAGATTAATCCAGATGTGGTGGCGGCTTACCCCATTACCCCACAAACTGATGTAGTGGAGAAATTTTCGGAATATGTTGCCGATGGATTGGTAAATACTGAATTTATTACCGTAGAGAGTGAACATAGTGCTATGAGTGCTTGTGTTGGAGCTGCAGCAGCTGGGGGTAGAGTGATGACCGCTACCTCTGCTAATGGACTGGCGCTTATGTTTGAGATTTTATATATTGCAGCATCAAGTAAATTACCGATTATTATGACCGTGGTTAATAGGGCTTTATCAGGACCTATTAATATTCATTGTGACCATAGTGATACTATGGCTGCTAGAGATGCAGGATGGATACAAATTTATTCTGAAAATGCTCAGGAAGCGTATGATAATATAATTCAAGCGGTTCGTATTGCGGAGAATATGAAGGTTAGATTACCGGTTATGGTTATGTATGATGGATTTATTATCTCCCATGGGATTGATAGGGTTGATGTTTTGGATGATACTACTGTACATGACTTTGTTGGCAAATATCAACCAAACTATCCTCTTTTGGATGTTGAAAATCCATTGACTTTCGGTCCACTTGATCTCTACGATTACTATTTCGAGCATAAACGTCAACAGGTGGAAGATATTAATAATTCTAAGCCAGTGATACTGGAGATTGCCAAAGAATTTAGGGAAATATCAGGTCGAGAGTATGATCTGTTTGAAACTTATCAGCTGGAAGATGCTGAAACTGCTATTGTTGTTCTATCATCTGCCGCTGGTACTAGCAAAGCAGTTGTTGACCAATTGAGACAAGAAGGTAAGAAGGTTGGTCTTTTAAAACCAAGAGTCTTCAGACCATTTCCTTATCTGGAAATTGCACAGGCCTTGTCCCATCTTAAAGCAATTGCTATTTTAGATCGGTCTATTTCTTTTGGTGGCTTTGGAGGCCCACTTTTTACTGAAATCAGATCTGGTATGATGGAATTTGGAAAAACACCTGAGAATATTAATATTATCTTTGGTTTAGGTGGCAGAGATATAAATGAGCAGGATATTGCTGGTATCTATAAACAATTAGAGGAAATAGCAAAGTCTGGTAAAGTAAAAGAACGAATTCAATATGTGGGAGTAAGGGAGTAGGAGGTGAAGCAAAATGGCAAAAATAAAAGAATTGGCTAAGAAACGGGATATTTTAAGTCCGGGGCATCGCTTATGTGCGGGATGTGGTGCCTCTATTGCTGTTAGACAGATCTTATCTGCCAGTGATGACCCAGTAGTAGTGGCAAATGCCACTGGTTGTCTGGAAGTAGCAACAACCATTTATCCATATACCAGCTGGCGTTCCTCATTTATTCATAATGCCTTTGAAAATGCAGCCGCTACTATAAGTGGAGTAGAGACTATGTATCAATCCCTTAAGAAACAGGGGAAGATTGATAAAGAGATCAAGTTTATTGCTTTTGGTGGTGATGGTGGTACTTATGATATTGGTTTGCAATCTTTGTCAGGAGCATTAGAACGGGGACATGATTTTGTGTATGTCTGTTATGACAATGAAGCATATATGAATACCGGGATACAACGTTCCAGTGCCACGCCACGTGGTGCCTGGACTACTACCTCACCTTGTGGCAAAGTAATTCCTGGCAAAACCCAGTATAGAAAGGATTTAACTGGCGTTGTAGCTGCTCATAAGATACCTTATGTTGCTCAAGCCACTCTCTGGCGTTGGAATGACTTAATAGATAAAGCACATAAAGCATTTTATACTAAAGGGCCAGCTTTTTTGAATATTTTGTCGCCATGTCCTAGAGGTTGGCGTTTTCCATCAGAAGATACCATCAAGATGACCAAGCTTGCTATTCAAACTAATTTTTGGCCTTTGTATGAAGTGGAAAATGGAAAATGGAAACTAAACTATAAACCAAAAGAAAGATTACCCATAACGGAATGGATGGAGCCACAGGGAAGATATAAACATCTTCTTACCCCAGAAAATAAACATCTGGTAGAAGAAATTCAACAAGAAATTGATGAAAATTGGGAAAGACTTCTTATCCTGTGTGGAGAAAAATAAAAAAATTGATAATTTTAAAATACTAAGAAAAATTTACTATAATTTGGAAATAAGATAAATATTTTTTACATAGCATAAGAAGATAGTGCTATATAGACTTAGACTGCTCTAATCATTATTTTATAGTATCGGAATTTC
>DKFO01000074.1:7753-9382 GCA_002452835.1 Candidatus Atribacteria bacterium UBA6794
CCTCTCCCTTAGAAGGGAGAGGGGAGGGTGAGGGTGATGATGAGGGGTTTCAGGGGATACCTCCCCTGAATAACTCGCAGTATCGGAATTTCAAAAAATTTCGATACTGCGAGATAATATAAGTATTATTTCTTCAATAAGGAACAATATATTTTGATTTAGGAGTTCTCAAGGGGAAGGATTCCCCTTGAATATCTTATGTATTATGATTAGAGCAGTCTATTGCTATGTTAGATTTTAGAAATTTCATAATAGAATTTTATTGAATTGTATTTTTCTTTATTTTTTAACTGAAATTTACACTATATACTAAATACTATATACTCAATACTAATAAGAGAGGGGTTTCAGGGGATACCTCCCCTGAATATAGTAATTGCCAAGCAATTACTATATTTGTAAAAACCTTTATCTTTAATTAGAGAATATAATATGATAGTACCACATCCCTCTCCCTTAGAAGGGAGAGGGGAGGGTGAGGGTGATGATAAGGGGTTTCAGGGGATACCTCCCCTGAATATATCTGTCTTGTTGAAATTATATTTACAAGTGTATTATAATTATATTTAGACAAGGAAATAATAAAAAATAGTATCCCTAGAATTAGACTTAGACGAGGAGGATTAAAGGATGGTTGACAAATCTACCGATAAAACTAAAAGAGGCTTAGCCCAGATGTTAAAGGGCGGAGTCATTATGGATGTAGTCAATGCTGAGCAGGCTAAAATTGCTGAACAGGCTGGAGCAGTGGCAGTAATGGCCTTAGAAAGGGTACCTGCTGATATTCGTGCTGAAGGTGGCGTTGCTCGCATGGCTGACCCCAAAAAGATTAAGGAAATCATGGAAGCAGTTACTATTCCAGTAATGGCCAAGGCCAGAATTGGTCATTTTGTAGAAGCCCAGGTATTAGAGGCCTTGGAAATTGATTATATTGATGAAAGTGAAGTGCTTACCCCAGCAGACGAAAAATACCACATTAATAAGTATAATTTTAAAGTTCCTTTTGTTTGTGGAGCCAGAAATCTGGGTGAGGCGTTAAGGAGAATAGCTGAAGGAGCAGCCATGATTAGAACGAAAGGAGAAGCTGGTACCGGTAATATTATAGAAGCAGTAAAACATATGCGTTGTATGAATGAAGAGATCAGAGCCTTAAAGGGATTGGATAAAGAAGAGTTAATTGTGAAGGCCAAAGAGTATGGTGCCCCCTTTGAATTATTAATAGAGACTGCCTCCTTGGGTAGATTGCCAGTGGTGAATTTTGCTGCTGGTGGTATTGCTACCCCCGCAGATGCAGCATTGATGATGCAATTGGGTTGTGATGGTGTTTTTGTTGGTTCTGGTATTTTTAAATCAGAAAATCCGGCCCAGCGAGCAAAGGCAATTGTAGAAGCTACCACTCATTATAATGATGCTAAACTCATTGCTCAAGTTTCAGCAGGACTTGGTGAGGCAATGAAAGGTCTCTCAATAGAGCAGATTCCTGAGGAAGAGAAGATGCAGGTAAGAGGTTGGTAATGTTGATTTTCTCCTTCCTCCTGAATTGGGGAATGGTTTAAGAATCCATTACTATTTTTGAAGATGAATAAATGAAAAAACTAATAATTTTTTCTGTTAGTTAAATTTCAAAAG
>DKFO01000085.1 GCA_002452835.1 Candidatus Atribacteria bacterium UBA6794
AAAAAGACCATAATTGTAGCTGGTGCCAATAAAATTGTAGAAAATTTAGAGGAAGCCTTTGCCAGGATAAGGAATATAGCTGGTCCTTTAAATGGCGAACGATTAAATTTAAATACACCCTGTGCTTTAACAGGGAAATGTACTGATTGCCAAACTCCCCAGCGAATGTGTAAAGTGTCTGTTGTTATGGAGAAAAAGCCAAATCTGTCAGACATTACCATTTTATTAGTAGGAGAAAATTTGGGATATTGATTAGTAATAAGATAATAACTCTATTAACGAAAAATAGTTTATTTTATTTCCAAACATGTTACAATATCAGGTAGTACAATGAGGGAGGAATAAATTATATGAAAGCGATAATTTTATGTGCCGGTAAAGGAACTCGTTTAAGGCCATTAACTTATACCAGCGCTAAGCATTTAATACCTTTAGCTAATAAACCTGCTTTGGAATACGGAATTGAGAAGATTACCGAATGTGACATTAAAGATATTGGTATAATAATCGGGGAGGAAACTGGTGAAGATATTAAGCAAGCAATTGGCGATGGCAAGAGATGGAATGTAAATATTAGCTATATTATGCAATCAGAGCCGCTTGGGCTTGCTCATGCTGTTCAAGTTGCTCGTGACTTTCTTCAGGATGAACCGTTTTTAATGTTTTTAGGTGATAATTTGTTGAAAAATGGTATTAGTCAATATAAAGAAAAGTTTGAAAAAAGAAAAACTCAGGCTTTTGTTTTATTAACTCGAGTAGAGAATCCAGAGCAATTTGGGGTAGTTGAGTTAAAAGATAACCAGATTGTCCGTATGATCGAAAAGCCTAAGGTACCTAAAACTGATTTAGCCTTAATAGGTGTTTATTTTTTTGATAAAACAATACACCAGGCTATTGAGCATATCAAACCATCTGCTCGAGGTGAATTAGAGATAACTGATGCAATTCAATGGCTTATAGATAACGGCTATAAGGTAGAAGCTGAAATAATTGAAGGCTGGTGGAAGGATACTGGGAAACCTGAGGATATTATTGAAGCGAATAGACTAATTTTGGAAGATATCCACCGAGATTTAGATAAGGCAAATATTGATAGCAAATCAAAGGTTTTTGGTAGGGTTAATCTAGCTGGAGGTGTTGAAATTATTAATTCCACTATACTGGGGCCAGTGATAATTGGTGCAAATGTTAGAATTATTAATTCTTATATAGGTCCTTTTACCTCTCTTTCTGATGGTGTGGAAGTGGAAGAGAGTGAGATTGAATACAGTGTTATTATGGGCAATACCCGTATTAAGAATGTAAAGTTTCGTATGCAGAACTGTTTAATTGGTAAGGATGTTCATATTTATCGTTCAGGAGAAATGCCCAGAGTTTATGAGTTTGTTCTGGCTGATGATAGTAGAGTGCGCCTAATTTAAAGCTTAGAAAGAAAATCCTATCTGCCCATAGAGACGGGGTTTTAACGGTTGAGTAATTGCCTTTCCTATTCCTAAAGTTAGTATTAATGGTTCATCATACCTTTGTTTAAATTTGAAATTTAACTCAATGCCCCCAGAAATGTTTAATTCCCCAAGGTTAGGGAGTATAGTTTTTTGCCAGGTATTTCCTGCTTCTAAAAATAATTTTCCAGAGATTCTCTCTAAAAAAAGAGATGCCCATTTAAAGCCAATTTTTTGCTCTACTTTTTTGATGGGGAAACAATATTCTAAAGAAGTAAGAAACAGATGATTACCAATGAAAGAAGAAGGGGGGAATCCTCTTAAAGGAAAGGAATCAGTATTTACTGAACTGAGATAAGAAGAGGAGTTATTTCCACCCAAATTAAATTGTAATTTATCATTTATTTCATCGGTAACAATTCCCCCAACCATTCTTAGTGCCAAAACCTGATTCTGAGCGGGAAGGGGAAGATATTTTCTTGCCTCAAAAAGTATTTTATGAAAGGTAACATCACTTTCTAAGATTGAAGTAGCATATTGATAATTAAAAGAAAGGGAAAGTCCTATTTCAGGGCTGATAGATGCTTGATATCGTTCTGTATCATCATAATTATAACTTAGAATCAAGGAATTGATTCTAGTAAGATTTGTGATAAAATTATTTTCCTGTTTGTTGTTATTCTCGTTTAAAAAAGATTCACTTTGTAATTTTAAGGAATATTTTTTATGGTAAAGTCTACCAGAATCCTGTTGGGAAGTGTAGCCTTCTTTGGGAAATTGTAATGATAGCTGAAATTGAGAAGATAAAGATGTTTCTCCTTCCCACGATAGTGATATTACCGGATTGTATCTATAATTTGTTAATTGAAAATCATAAAATAGGGAATTATTAAAAAAACCATAAGCTAAAGTTAAAGGTATCCTATAAAATCCAAGATAATCCTGCGCAAGTGTCGAAAAACCTAAGTACAATTCTTGTTCATTTATATTTCCATAAGGAATCCAATAAGTAGGTATAATACTATCCCAGGGTGAATAATCGGTAATTTTATAATCTGTTACCAATTCCAATTGCTGAGCGGTATTAGGCAATTCTAGTTGATAATCTAGGTCATTTTTGTTATTGGTTTGGTATGAGGAGAAAATGGCTATATTATTTTCAATTATTGGCGTGGATACTATAGCCTCTGATGGGGTATTATTGGTTAATTGCCATAACAAATTTTCGGTTTTGGCAATATGTAGTTCATACCCGGAAGAATGGTATTGAATGAAAGCCATTTCTTTTCCGTCCGGAGAAATAGCTGGTTCAAATGCACCAGTGGTAACATTAGTCAGGCGAAATAACCTTTCCTCATTTATAGAATAAGCATAAATGTTAAAAATATCGCTTCGGTCAGAAGAGAAAAAGAGATAGTTACCATCCTTTGACCAGTTAGGACTAATATCGGTATAATTATCCAGAGTAATTGGTTTGATAGATTGAACTTGATAGTCTTCATCAATAGTAAGTATATAAATATCCTGATAACCTTTATACCATAGAGAAAAGGCAATTTTATTACCCTGTGGTGACCATACTGGTTGAGAAATTTGCTGGCCGTCACTAAAATCGGTTAAGAAAACTAGGTCAGAAAAAGATAAAAAATTGTTTTGGGAAAAAGAATTTTCCGGGAGAAATTTATCAATCGCGAAAAGGGCCAGGTTATTTGTACCAGCCTGGTTAATTACGGCAGCTATCTTGCCAGTGGAACGATCGGGATGCCAGGTGGGATCTTTGATTCTCATACCTTCTGAAATTTGCCTTTGTTTGCCAGTATTCAGATTATATAAAAAAAGATCGTGATAGGTATAGTGATTATTATATTTAAGCAACTTAGAATAGAGGAGGTATTGATTATCAGGTGATAAGCAATAGGAAATATTATTTCCAGAGGTTCTCTTAATAAGAATACTCTCCTTTTTAGAATTCAGATCGTATTTTCGAATAGTAGGATAGAGTTGCGGAGTGAATACTTTGTAAAGAAGATAGTTTTCATTTTCATCACTGGAAAGCCACTTTGGTTCATCAACCCAATAATCATGATTTGTTAATTGCTGGGATTCAGTTATTTTACTAAATTTTTCTATTTGCTCTATTTGTTGCTCATAATAATTTTGTTTCTTATTTTTCCAATTTTGAAAGAGTTCGTTTTGATCTATTCCCAAAACCTTTTTTAAAGCCCAATTCATTCCCAGAATAGGGAAAGAAGAAAATTCTTCACTGATAGCAATCAGCTTTTCTTCCCCGTATTCCTGGGTAATAAAATGAACCAGAGATTGTCCATAAATATATGGTGCGTTTCCACCAGGCCAGGAGACTAAATAGTCTCCCGCTAATTGATCCAATTTTTTTAACTTATTCTCTAGAAAGTCGGAACGTAAATACATTTCATATCTACTATCTTGCAGACGTCCTCCGGGATTGAATTTGCTTTCATTATAAATAGCCAGTCCCTCAATTGACCAGAGGGGCTGTAGTGCATTGGGAACAATAATTTGACCTAAAAAAAAGCGCAGAAAAGTTGTACTTTTGTTGGTCATATCAAAATGAGCTAAATGAGTATATTCATGAGCTATTAATATTTTCAGCCAGCTATCAAATTTAGTGTTAAAATTTTTAAATCCAGGCGCTGTTAGATTAATACGAATAGTACGATGAGGAAGTGCCGAAGCGAAACCATAAATATAATCACCAAAATCCTCCAAAATTAAGCCAATTTTATGATCTGGCTTGGGGGGTTTTCCAAATTGAGGGGTGATCTGCTCACATAATTGATCAGCTATTTCTGCAATATGAAGTGCTATTTCTTCATAGCAATATGGTTTTTCAGATGAACTTTTTT
>DKFO01000014.1:0-3701 GCA_002452835.1 Candidatus Atribacteria bacterium UBA6794
GAGGGGTTTCAGGGGAAACCTCCCCTGACAATCTTGTTTATGAAACAAGATAGCATTTCTTTATTCTAAGGTATTTTGTTTGAGGGGTTTCAGGGGATACCTCCCCTGACAATTATGTTATGTATAGCATTTTATTAATACTTACTCTAATTATTATCAGTGGTATCATTGCCTATATTGGGGATTTAACCGGGTTTCGTATTGGGAAAAAGAAAATAAGTATTTTTGGTTGGCGTCCCCATCGTACTGCTGTCTTTATTACTATTTTAACTGGTATCCTCATTTCTATTCTCACTATAACCGTACTGTCTATTCTTTCCAATGATGTTCGCACTGCCTTGTTTGGTTTGGATGAATTGCGGCAGAGACAGTACGAATTGACCCAAGAGATAAAAGTCAGAAACACTATGCTGGAAGACACACGTAAAGAATTAGAAGAAAAGACCGTGGAGTTAAATAAATTAGAAGAAGAATTTCAACGTTTGAATAAACAGATTGAATTACAAACCGCACAATTGGATTCACTATTAGAAACCAGGCAAAAATTAACTGAAGAAAGAGATAGTTTACAACAAGAAATTGTCGAATTACAGGAAACAGTAAAAGCCCTTTATTCTGGCATTAGCTGGTTAAGAAGTGGAGATATCATTATAGATCAGGGTGAGGAAATTGCCATGACTATCATTAAAGGTGGCATACCAGAAGAACAGGTTGAGCAGGAATTAATAAGTCTTCTCAATCAGGCTAATAGAAAAGTATTAGAATTGGGGGCAGAGCCAGATGAAAAGACTGGGCAGATTCTCATTATTTCTAAAAGAGAGTATGATGAGGTAGTTCAAAAGATTCAACAAAGCGATGGTGAATTAATTGTGCGCTTACTTGCTGCTATGAATGTTATTCGAGGAGAAATGGTACTTGCTAATTTTGCTATTCTGGAAAATAAACTGGTCTTTACAGAAAACGAAATTATTTTGGTGGAAGAGATACCGGTTATAAATGATGCGAAAGAAGCAGAGAATAGATTATTTTCCATCTTACGTAAAGTAAATCTTAAAGCGGTCCAGGAGGGTATTATTCCAGAGCCTCGCACCAGTTTGGTGGGTACCATTTCCGCGGTTAATCTCTTTGAGATGGTTAGAACTATTGTCCAGAGTGAAACTGCATTGCAGATTAAAGTTATTGCTCTTGATGACACCTGGACTACCGGTCCTCTTAGAGTTAGGATGGAAGCAGAAAAGATTTTACATTAAAAATATAAAAATAAAAAAAATAGTTGATAGTATTTAGTCGTTTGTATTTAGTTAAGAAAAATAATTGATAATCAAAAAATATTTGACTTATCCAATACAATTGAAGATTAAAAATACCAAAAACCATAAAAATTAGGGACAAAAAGCAAAAAGATAGTAAATTTTTTCATAATATGCTTGACATTCATAAATTTACCATTCTATAATAATAACAAAGTTCTTTGGTAAAGGCTTGCCTAAGTTAATTTACCTAAAAAAATGTAAAAAGTTTTGTATCATTTCAATTTTATAAATAAGGCGGGAAGAAAGGAGGTGAAAAAAATTTGGTGCCTGCTTTATTTATCCAGAAATGGTACAAACATCCATCTTAATTCTTCTATAAAGACACCTTAGTGAGGAAACGAAGGATACTCAACTAATATGTGTTTTTAAAAAGGAATTAAGCTGGAAATATAAATAAAATACCAAGGAGAAAAACATGAAAAAATTAGCATTAGTGTTAGTATTTGTATTCGCTTTTGCTATTCCAGCTTTAGCTAATCCGTTTGTTGATGTTCCCTTAAACCATTGGGCTTATGATGCAGTTCAAACCCTTGCTGCTAAAGGTATTGTCATCGGTTATCCTGATGGTACTTTTGGTGGACAGAGAACCTTAACTCGTTACGAATTTGCAGAAGCAACTGCCAGATTGTTAGCCTATGTTGAACAGTATGGTGGTCTTAAAGAGGATGTGGAGATACTGTCCAAATTAGCAGTGGAATTTGCTGATGAATTAGCCAGCCTGGGTGTTACAGTAGCTGATCTGGAAGCCGCTGTTGGTGCCAACAGTGAAGCCGTTGCAGCAATGAAGGAATTGGTAGACAAGCATGAAAAATTCTTCGAACCAGTAAAAATTACTGGCACCTGGAAAGCTGACTACAGCAAAGATGTTTTTGATTTATCCGGTGATCCCTTAGCTGCTGCTACTTTAACTGATCGTGTGGACCTGAAATTTGCAGCCGAAATTAATCCGGAAACCACCGCTGAAGTTCAGTTAAGAATTGATAATGTTCTTAATGGCCCCGTAACCATTACTCCTAGAAAATATAATTTAAGATATGCAGGAGATTGGGATCTGTGGGTTTCCACTGACATTGAACCGGCTACTATTGGATTAGGATTAGTATACGACTTTGGTGAAAAAGAAGAATTTCCTGGAGTATGGGCACAGTGGGAATGGGATACAGAGGAAGATCTGGGCACCTGGACTACGTTTATGAATGTAGAAGATTTCTATTACTTGAATGTTTCCTTTAATGTTGGTGATGATGATGATGTACCAATTGGTGTCACTGCTGGTTATGATAATATAGCAGGATTAGTCTTTGGTGGTGCAGATGTTTCCTTTGATTTGACTGATGAGGATGATGAAGATCAGGTAGCTTTAGCCTTAGAAGGAGCTGTTGCTAGTGATTTAGTCAGTGTGTCTTATGGAGCAGCTGCTAAAGTAACTGCTACCCTGGGCGAAGATGATGATATAGACTTAACTGTCAAGGGTTGGTATACTCATCCCGATTTTGATCTTGAAAATAGTGGTTATAATCCTGACGAAATCGGCGTAAGTGTCGCTCTCGGATTCATGCTAACCGATGAAGAAGATGACCTCCAGATCAAGATTACTCCTAAATGGGATTATAGAATGGATTCCACCTTTACAACTTTAAAGAGAAACAGAATTGGTGCGCAGTTAGACTTCACCAATATTGATGAGGATAATCCGGATGAAGAAGCTTACCTTTTTGCACAATATAGACTGGAAAGCGGTGACATTTACTTGGAAGGCCAGTATCTGAATCTTAATCTCGGCGATGAAGATGAATTTATGCTTAATGCATACGGAGATTACTTATTCGCTGCAACACCTGATTTCACAGCTATGGCTAACATGATCTATGAATTTCCGGATGATCCGATGCAGTTAATTGTTGAAGGTCGACTGGATGCTGATGGTGCTGTCCTCTACAGCGCAGAAGCTCAGCTGAAATATGATGTAGCTGAAAACACTGTCTTGAAAGTCGGTGTTGAAATGAATGATTGGGATGCTGACATAGCTGATTGGTCAGATGATGATGAATGGATAATTTTATCTGACACAACAAAGGTCTATGCTGGAATCGAAGTCAAATTCTAATCATTTACGAAGTTAAATTACTGAAACATATTAATAATAACTAGCACAAAAGGCCTCCGGGGTTTCCCGGGGGCCTTTTCTTTTTTCATTACCTGCCAGTCTGTCATAGGGACGGTTCTTTTGACAATCTTTGGACTATTTGTCAGTTTTTAGATAAAGTTAAAGTTCAGTAATAAGTAACAAGTAACCAGTAATGAGTAATAAGTAATAAGACATAGATAGATTAAATGCCAGATACTAACGACTAACGACTATTTTTTAGTAGCGGAATTTCAAAAAAA
>DKFO01000014.1:3719-19707 GCA_002452835.1 Candidatus Atribacteria bacterium UBA6794
CCTCTCCCTTAGAAGGGAGAGGTAAAGTGAGGGTGATGATGAGGGGTTTCAGGGGAAGCTTCCCCTGAATATCTCGTAACGGTATACGTTATACGTAATACGGTATACGATTTTGTCATTGCGAGGAACGAAGCGACGAAGCAATCTCATTCACTTACTCCCGCACTAATAATAAAAAGAAGGTTTCTAAATTTCAGTTCTCGGTTTTAAGACAAAGTACTCATAAAATGATTTGGAAAATATGAAAATTTAAGATATAATTAATTATAAAAGTGAGTTATAGAAGAAAGGAGTTTTTAGTTTATTGTTTTCAGATTAAAATATTCGTCATTATCTAGACATTAGTATCTGGTATTTAGTTTTGAATAAAAAATTTATAGATAATAACAAAATTAAGATTAGAAGCTATAAAGACTTAAATATTTGGCAAAGAAGTATAGGACTAGTTAAGTATCTTTATGAAATAACAAGCTTGTTTCCAAAAGAGGAATTATATGTATTAACTTCCCAAATTAGAAGATCAGCAATATCGATTCCTTCCAATATTGCTGAAGGATTTACCAGGTATCATAATAAGGAGTACAGACAATTTTTATATATTGCCTTAGGAAGTTGTGCAGAATTGGAAACACAAATTATGATTGCTAATGATTTGAAATATCTGGAAGATAATCAATTAAGTGTTATAATAGATGAGTTAGAGATTATTTGTAAAATGATAATGAATTTAATAAAAAAACTAAATACAGTACAAAATTAGAATAAAAATAATAAAGAAAAATATACCATGGATTAACAAATATTGAGTTTGAGGTTAATTGAGAATATTTACAAAAAACAAAGCACATCTTTCTAAATAAAATAAATACTAAATACTAAATACTAACAACCAACGACTAAATACTAATAGAACGGGGTGATTAAATTATGTTTTTAAAGAAAAGATTATCTATTTTATTAACTATTATTTTTACCCTATCGATTGTGTTACCTCAGTTTGCCTTGGCACAAACAACACAAACACCACAAACAACAGGTTTGGATATAGCAGTTATTGAAGATCTTGCTCAAATTGAAATGCGCATTTATGGTGAAGTAAAAGACGATTCTTTATTAAATAGAGTAGAATTATTAGAAAAGGAACTGGTGGGTAGAACTTTGCCTGGAATTCTCAAAGATAGGGTAAAACAGCTAAAAGATTTTATTGTTACTGGAACTCCCGAGGAGCCCTCCTTATCATTTAAAGTAAACTCTGCTCAATGGACTTTACAGGATAAGATTACCGATGACCCCCTTAAGGTGAAGATAGAGGAGCTGGAATTAACAATTTTTGGAGAACTCTCGGAAGAGGTACTGGCTATGCGGGCTGAGAGAATATTCAGCGTTTGCTTTCCTGAAGGTAAGCCAAATATTCAGGAAATCACTATTCCTGCTGGCACTTTAATTCCGGTGGTTTTACTGGAAAGTATTGGTTCTAAAAAGAGTGATGATGGTGATATTTTTGAATATCAAATTGCCGAGGATTTTGTTTATGCTGGTTCCATTATTGTGCCGAAAAACACCATTGCCAGAGGAGAAGTACTTAAAGCTAAAAAGGCATCCATTTTACTGAAAAAAGGCAAATTAGAAGTTGATTTTAAATCTATTGAAGCACTGGATGGTACCAATATTCGGTTAGTTATGGGAGAGGCATCAGAAGAAGAAAATTCCAGGTTGGGGATTGCCATTGGCGCCAGTATTGCTGGGCTGATTATCCTTAGTAATCCTATAGGTTTGGTTGCTGGTGCTCTAATTCCTGGTAAAAATGTGACCTTAAAAGAAGGAACCAAAATATATTTAGAAGTTGCCAATGACACCAAAGTCCTCTCCTTAGTGCCAGTGTCATAAGGACAGTTCTTTTGCCACAGCCGTTAGCAGCTATATTTTTACAATGTCTCTCTAATCCTCTCCCTTAGAAGGGAGAGGGAAGGGTGAGGGTGATGAGGAGGGGTTTCAGGGGACGCTTCCCCTGAATATCTCGTAATGGTATACGATATACGTTATACGTAATACGATATACGATTTTGTCATTGCGAGAAGCAAAGTGACGAAGCAATCACATTCACTTCTACCCGCATTATTTATAGAGGGAAGGTTTCCAGTTATCAGTTTACAGTTTTCAGACTAAGCAAACTAATTCAGTAACGAGTAATGAGTAATCAGTAATAAGCCATAGGCAAACTAAATACCAGATACTAGCGACCAACGACCAACAACAAACGACTATATTTTAGTAGCGGAATTTCAAAAAAANNAGATAAGAAACAATATATTTTTACAATGTCTCTCTAGTCCTCTCCCTTAGAAGGGAGAGGGAAGGGTGAGGGTGATGATGAGGGGTTTCAGGGGATGCTTCCCCTGAATATCTCGTAACAGTATATGTTATACGTAATACGGTATACGATTTTGTCATTGCGATTCTGTCATTGCGAGGAGCGAAGCGACGAAGCAATCTCCTTCATTTACTCCCGCAGGATTTATAAAAAGTTATCAGTTTTCAGACTAAAGAGGTGGGCAATAATGGCATGAGATTGCCACGCCTGCCTCTAAATATTAGTTTAGAGGCAGGCTCGCAATGACCAAATAGTATAAATGGCATAAAGTATAATGGATATGCTATATTGTTTGATACTATAAGGATAATAAGAGGATTTTCAGATATTTCTATAGTACAAGTTTTCATTTCACAGTCTTCAGTATAATAAATAAAAATGAACAGAAATAATGCGGTGGGGGACAGTTTAGCTTGACTAACGTCAAAAAACTGTCCCCTTATATGCAATGCAGCAAAGCAATACATTATTTTAATATTTATTTAACCCATATATAGAGTGTATTAGTAGTATTAGGGGATATATATATTGAACTTACTTTAGAGTAAACACTATCATAACTAATAACATAAATGTTTTGATATCCAGTTGGAATTCCTGATATTGTTAATGAATTAGCACCATAGATAGAGCTACCGGTTGTAGCTCCTAAATATTTTCCGCTGCTACTTGTTCCCAGATATACATAGTAGACATAACCAGAATCATCCATTATTGTCACTTTTAAGGTACCAGTTTTTATAATTGGAGTGGGATTTAGATAGACATTTGTGGTTGTTCCAGCTGCAATATATACTGTTTCGCTATCATATCCATAATCAGTTCCCCAGGTATCAATTGCTTCAAAGGTATGGTTTCCAGGTATAATATCAGTTATATAGTAAGTCCCTGCTGGTTTGTCTGAAAAATAAGTATAATCATCCATTTTTATATCATAGGACCAATTTCCTGAAACAATCAATTTTGCAGTTCCAGTAGTTATTGGTGGAGCCAAGCATCCGACTAACCCAAAACTCAAAACAGCGATAAAAAAAACTACTAAAAAAATTTTTCCAAAGGATATTTTTCTCATTAATTATTTCCTCCTTTTTTAAAATTCATTCATTAGCACATTTATTATTGTAAATCTTATTTAATTTAATTTTAAAGGATTTAACATAATAATGCAAGCAGAAAAACTATATTGCCTTTTGCGGTCATAGTAATCTCATTCACTCATTCCCTCCATTAATTAAAACCAAAAAATGAAATCCTCCTCTAACATTTATTACCAAAAGTAAATTTTAATCTATAAAAATAATTCAATTAATGGTAAAATACAAATATTGCCATATAAACAGTGAACTGTAACCTAAAATCTTTTTTTGCTAATCCTGCGGGTAGGAGTGAATGAGATTGCTTCGTCGCTTTGCTCCTCGCAATGNNAAAAGAGTTATCGTATTACGTATAAGATATACCGTTAAAATTAGTCGCTGGTTGTTAGTCGTTGGTCGTTAGTATCTAGCATTTAGTTTGCCTATTACTTATTACTGGTTACTTATTACTGAATTGGCTCCTGGCAATGACAAAATTGTATACCGTATTACGTATAACGTATACCGAATTTTGTGTTATATCTATGGTCTATTAAAAATGAAAGTAATATTCATCAATATATTCCTCTCCCTTAGAAGGGAGAGGAGAGGTGAGGGTGATAAATATTACCTTTATCTAAATTTCAGGGTTTCTTAAGTATACTAATAAAAAATGAATTGAAAAAGGTTATAGAAGTGTAGAGGTATGTAATGAATATTAAAAAACAGAAAAATCCTATTGGTAATTATCTTTTCCTGATTATCGTTTTATTTTTTTCAATTATTCTTTCTGGATGTCAGCTCCTTCCACCCTTTCCACCGGAGGAGGTAAAATGGACTGTGATGGTCTATCTTGCTGCCGGCAATGATTTAGAAACGGTGGGGATTCAAGATATTAATGAAATGGAGCTGGTTGGCTCTACGGATGAAGTAAATATTGTAGTGCAGATGGATCGGATTCCTTTCCGTACCTTGAGTAATTATGGTATGGGTGTTTATGATGATTTTAGTAATGGTAATTGGACTACTACTCGTCGTTATTATGTTACCCAGGATATGGATCCTAAAAAAATAAATTCAAGACTGCTCATGGATCTGGGAGAACAAAATATGGGGAATGTGGAAACCTTAAAAGATTTTGCTCAATGGACTATTCAAAGATATCCTGCAGAGCGTTATATGCTGGTTCTCTGGAATCATGGTGGTGGTTTCCGTTCCCCAGGTGCAGGGGTAAGTAAAGATATCTGCTGGGATTATAACTTTGGTCTTAATAGTAAAATCACTATGCCCCAATTGGAAGAAGCCCTTACCTTTGTCCAGAGCCTGTTAGGTAAAAAAATTGATATTATTGGTATGGATGCCTGTTATATGGCTATGGTAGAAGTTGCCTACCAGATAAAAGACTGTGCTCAGATAATGGTTGCCTCTGAGGCTTCCATTCCTGGTGACGGCTGGCAGTATGATTGTATACTGGAAAGTTTAGTGGCTAATCCTGACCAATCTAGTAAGCAATTTGCCTCTGAGATTGTAAATTGCTATTACCAGCAATATGCTGGCTCAGCAAGTGGGGTCACTCTTTCGGCGATTGACTTAGCCGGGATAGACCTTTTGGCAGGAGACATTTCAGTTTTAGCTAACCAGATCATAAATGACCATACTACACCCAAAAATAATTATCGAGAGGCCAGGAATATAACGCAACATTATAACTCCAGTCAGGGGCTTGAATATATCGATTTAAAGGACTTTATCACTAAACTGGAGGACTATACTTATAGTAACCAAGTGTTACAAGTAGCTAACCAGATAAATGAAACCTTGCAATCCAGTAGAGTCATAATTAGCAATACTTATTGTGGTAGTAGTGTGAATAATTCCCATGGTCTTTCCATCTATTTTCCTTATTATAGTTATGATAATTATTATAATTATACTAATTTTTCTCAGGATACCTTATGGGATGAGATGTTATTCCATTTAGGCTATTAATATGTCAGAGGGACGGTTATCTTGACATAAAATATGAAAAAATATGAAATATTGTGGGGATAAATGGTAGACAGTTTTCAGTTTACAGTTATCAGTTTTCAGATAAGAAATAAGAAATAGTAATATGCTAACACACCCACTCTAATCCTCTCCCTTAGAAGGGAGAGGAGAGGTGAGGGTGATAAATATTACCTTTAAACTTACTTCTTAATATTAGTTAAAGTGCGAGGGTGTCAATATCATACCATGATGCCCATATCTTTGGTCTAAAAACTGAGAACTGATAACTGATGAAAACCATATTGATTTTCATTCAGGGGTTCTCAAGGGGAACACCCCGTCCCTTCGGGACACCCCTCTCAAGAGGGGAAGGATTCCCCTTGACTATTTTTGAGTATGGATATTGATAATAAAAGAATAAGAAAAAAGGAAAATCTCATGAAAAAGAAAGGTGTCAAAGGACCGTCCCCTGTCATCCTTGTCATCTTAGCAGTAGTTTTAATTGTGGGGATATACCTGTTTTATAATTACCATAACAAATCTCCTCAGCAAACTATATCACCGGAAGAAGCTATTGACCAGGTGCCAGATGACGTTATAGTTCATGAGCCTCCTGTTCGTATCGATCAGGGAGAGGTGTTGGGTATTAAAAATGAAAAAAAAGAATGGTTAATTGAAGCTGATACCATCTCTATTGCTGAAGACCGTGAAAGTACTGTATTTGAAAATATAAAGCAAATGATAATTTATAAAGATGAAGAGCCGCATTTGACCATTTCTGCCCAGCGATGTATTGCCAACATGCAAAGTAAGGATATGGAGTTAAATGGCCAGGTAGTAATATTTACAGAAGATGGTGATTCTTTAAAAGGGGAAAGGGTTTTCTGGCATTCTGAAGAACAAAGATTATCCAGTAATGAACCAGTGGAATTGCAGGTTGATGGTCATTATATCATAGCAGGTGGTCTATCTACCAATATGGAAATGACTCAGTTAGAATTAACCAATAGGGTAAAAGTTATTATGAAACTCTGACTCAAACAAATTGACTCCAAACAAAAAACAAAGAAAGGATGGTGAGAATGGATATATGAGAAAATTAAAGAAAATATTTCTGCTTTTTTTAGTTATTTTTCTAATAAGTACCTCAACTATAGCAACTATCTTTTTATTTGCTCAAGAACAGGTAGAGCAGCCAGAACTGGCTGAGGAAGAAAGCGTTCAGGGAGAAGAGCAAGAGGAATCGGTAGTGGAATTAACAGCAGATCAGGTAAATTATGATAAAGAGAATGACTTAATGGTCTTTGTTGGTAATGTGGTTATCATTCAGGAAAACACTACTCTCACTGCTAATCAAGCTTCCTTTAATGTTGATACCAAAATTGGGCAGATTTCAGAAAATGTTAAACTGGTTCAAGAAGATATCACTATTACCGGTGAAAAGTTAGAAGCATTTCTCAACGACAAACGCTATATCTTTGAAAACCAGGTGGAACTAATTCAGGAAAGAGAGGATAATCAAGAAGAGCCAGATAATATGAAATGGCAATGTCAGAGGTTAGAGATATTTACCGATACTAAAAATATGACCGCTACCGGAGAGGTAGTAATTACTAAAAAAGATTATATTATTACTGCTCAAGAGGCAATCTATAATGATGCAGAAGATAAAATATCTTTGACCGGTAAGGTCAAAATAGAAGAAATTGCCAATAATCGGCAGATTTCCGGTGATAAGGCTGTATTCTATATTGGTGAGGACAAGTTAGAAGTGACCGGTAATGTAAAAAGTAGTATCGTTTTAGATTAAAAAATTAAGAGGTAGAAAATAAAAATTAAAAAACAAAAAGCAAGAAGTAAGAAGGAATTTATAATTGAAATAATTTTGAAATAATTATCAGAGTAATGTATAATCATTGTAGAAACATTAAATATTCAATTTGTTATTTTATTACTTAACTAACTATTACTATATAATAATAGTAGAATAGGGGGCTAACTATGAAAATACAAATTAAAAAATGGGGAAACAGCCTTGCTTTACGCATTCCAAAATCATTAGCCCTGGATACCAACTTAAAAATTGACCAATTTGTGGAATTGTCTACTGATGAGCATAAAGAAAAGATTATTATTACCCCAATTGATGAGCAAGAATATTCACTGGAGCAACTTTTAGCAGGCATTACTAAAGATAATATCCATAAGGAATTTGAAACCGGAAGGTCAGTGGGCAAGGAAGCTTGGTGATGATTAGTGATTTTATTCCCCAAAGGGGTGATATAGTTTGGATCAATATGCAGCCCCAAGCAGGCCATGAACAATCTGGGAGACGTCCTGCTATTGTCCTTTCTCCAACAGCTTATAATAACAAAGTTGGTCTGGCTATATTATGTCCCATCACAAACCAAATAAAAGGATATCCTTTTGAAGTTATACTTCCAAAAGGATTAAAAATAAACGGAGTTATTCTATCAGATCAGGTAAAAAGTTTGGATTGGAAAAACAGAAGAGCAGAATTTTGTGATAAAGCCCCTGATTATGTGATAGCAGAAGTCTTAAAAAAAATAAAAGTTTTGTTAGAATAAAGGACGAATAAAGCGAAATTTCCAGATTTATAAACTTATAAATATGTAAATGGAGATTTATTATGGGTATTAAAATGGAAAACCAGGAGAAAAAGGTCAATCGGGTAAAGCCCAGTTTGAGAAGTTTATTATTAGTTTTTTCAGTAATTTTTGTAATTTTCTTTATTAATGGCTGTGCCCGTTGGCCAGATGGACCTGGTGGTGTAGAGCAGAAATTATTAGTTATCAGAGTGGATATTAATGAAAATGGGGAAATTAATACTGAGAATGGGAATTATTATATCGTTTTTGATACTAAAGAAGATGCTCTATTACCACCACCCAAAGATATAGATGACTGGGAAGAAGGCTATTATTATATCAAGTTAGATAATTATGGATTATGTTTTGGACAGTGGGGTATATCCCCCTGTCAGTATACCAGTGTTAATGTAGAAGGTGAA
The DNA here is from genome assembly GCA_002452835.1 of Candidatus Atribacteria bacterium UBA6794. Classification (GTDB taxonomy): domain Bacteria; phylum Atribacterota; class Phoenicimicrobiia; order Phoenicimicrobiales; family Stramentimicrobiaceae; genus Oleihabitans. The sequence continues at coordinate 12,185 of DKFO01000014.1, forward strand.
AAATATTTTCGAATTAATCTCGACCTTGATGAGTTAGGTAACCCCGAAAAGATTTTTATGAATGTTATAACCACAAATAATGACGATGAAACTTATGATTATATGGATAATTCACCTGAATTAACCATTGATACTAGCTGGACAGATTATAATAAAATAGTGGATGACTTTTCATCTGATTCTGCTGGAGTTCCTGATTTTGATATTATTAAAGTTACTATCTCCCTTGTTGGGTCATAGGGACGGCAAACTAACCACCGACTAACCGCCGATGGTGATGGTTTCAGTGGGGAAGGCTTTGATACTAAAATCGACCCAGATGGATTTGGTAGACTGCTTATAGTTGATACTGATTTCCCGACAATGCAGGTCTTTTACCACACTAATGACACTATTTTTGATATCAAAATCGTCAAAATAAAGAGAACCACTATAACTCAGTTTCCATTCTTCACTTAATTTTAGGGACATTTTGGTATCAATTCGTTTATTCCATTCTTTTTTATTTAAATCATAATAACTACTTAAATAAATATCATGCTCTCTTTTTGGTTTCCACTGCAATCTTGCTCCCAGACTGCCGAAAGAATTGGTGACAAAATTGTAATTGGTGGCAAGATTAAGCTGAAGGTCATCCCTGGGTTTTAATACCACACTGGCACTGGCAGACTCAGTTAAAGGGCTCAATACATCAAAATTAAAAGGAGTTGGCCCCTCGCTCATATAATAATTATAAGAAAAATTTCCATAAAATTCAGGTTGGTAGCCTACTTTTAAATCCAATTTACCACCCAGTAGATAGCGTGCCTCACCGCTTAAATAGACATCCTGTCGATAGATACCAGAGGCATTTAAGCTGATATTATCGCTAATTTTAAATGGACGATTGACATTAATGATATATTCTCCCCGAACATTTTGCTGGTCAGTGGCACTTTCATAGTAGCTACCTACTGAGGCATTAATGCTATAGATAATACCGGTATCCCTGAATTCTGAGCTATTTTTAGCAAAGATAAGTTCTGGTATTCTATCCAGTGTGCTTACCGAGCTTGTTGCGGCAGTCTCATTTCCTATTCCTAACTCAAACAATTTTTCAGTAACAAGAGTTAGGGTATATCCTTGCCCGGCATATTTTAATTGCCATTCTGGACGAAGCCATTGCTCTATAGGCTGGTCAGTGGAATCCTGGGAATTATACAGTAAAACCAGATGGGAACTTAAATCATCAGTAAGCGTATTGTCATAAACCATTTTTATATTACCGGTACTGGTAGTGCTGCTACTTTTTACATTAAAATTATATTTTCCAGTTAGGGTCAGGAGTGCATCTTCCCATTTTTTATAGAGATAAAAATCCGGTTTGATAATATGGCTGGAATTTTGGGTAGCAGCAGGATAAATAGTACCATCATAGATAATATTAGCCTTTAGTCGTAAGTCATGCTCAAAATTCTGCCAGTAATTTATGCTGGCATCTAAGTCATAGATATTGGCTGCCTTTCTTTTCAAACCATAGAGATATAAAACTACCTCTCCGTCGTCCATTGCTTTCTCTCCCAGTTCAAAGGTGTGTTCAATGCCGGCTGCCAGCCCCTTTTTCTGCATCAAATCAAGGTAAAGGCTGCCATAAGAGGACTCATCTTGTACATAATTAATTTGATTTTTTAAGAACCATCCCTCACTGCTGCTTTGTCCCACTTGAGGAATATAAGGGAGTTGGTTTTTTCCCCTCAGGAAAATCAAAAAAGAGGGAAGGGTAAACATTTTTCGGTCTCCTTCATACCAGGAGACTTTTTTGGCGATAATCTTATCATCAACATAGATAGTAATTTGTTCTGCCTCAATATGCCAGTGTGGATTTTCCAGATCACAGGTGGTAAAAGAACCACTTTCTATTTCAATGGTATCGGGGAAATTTTCCAATTTCCCGCCTTCATAATATACCATTCCCCTGATATTTTCCCCGGTTGTTTCCCCTGAAAATTCATCCATAATAATTTTATCTGTTTTCCAGTTATAGTTTAAAGCCTGGCAGGAATAACTTTCCTCTCCTATATTGAACAATACCTGCTCTTTAGCAATCAATTCATTGCGGTCCAGCATAATCTGGAGATAGTTTGCTTTAAGATTAATATCCTCATAGCGCAGTCTAACATTATCCCGGGCCTCAACTACATCTTCTCCCTCTATAACTTGATAACTAAGAAAATCTGCGCTAATAGTTAAGCCACCTGCTACCAATTCCTCTTCCTCTTTTTTCTCTTCTTCAGTAGGTTCCATTTCTTCAGCTTTTTCCTGAAATCCAAAAAGCCCTCCGGTGATAGATTCAGCAATAGCCTGATTGTTAACATCATAGCCGGTAATCTTCAATTGCCACTGATATTGATGCTTTTTAGTTAATGGTTTAGTTGCCTCATCCTTATTAAAAGTAATCTGAGTTGCATTTATATCTTCCAGGGAAACTCTCCAGATTTCTTCATCTTCCGTCAGGTCATGGACTAGAAATTCTCCTCGAGCTAAAAAAATAACATTTTTGAAAGGAAAAGTAGTAAGGGCAATTGATTGCCATTTGAATACTGGTTCTTCTTCCTGCACAATTTCATTATTTATGGGAGAAAGAGCAGGGCAGGGGGGTAACCAAAAATCAACATAGACCTCCTCTGTTCTTCCCACAAATTCATTTAATTGATAGCCTTCCACATAATAACGGTAACTGTTTCTATCCATTACCTCCTTATCAATCCACCAGAACTGGAAGCCTTCATCTTCATAGTCGGCCTTTATTTCTTCGAAATCACCCTCATTGATGCTTTTAAATATTTTATATTCATCAGCCATTTCCCATTCAAAGGAAGACCATAATAAGCGAACCTCATATTCGGTAAATCCTTGCCAGAACCTGGTAATGGCATAGGCTTTTATCTGTTCATCAAATAACAAATCTGTTTGAGCATTCGACGAGAAGGTGGCAAAAGGTAAGAAATTAATAAGCATAGCTGATGCTAATAATACTAATAGGGTAAGACGGATAAATATAAACATAAAGGTAAGAGAATTTTGTTTTTTTGCTTTTTTCTTAAACATATTGTTATACTTTATACTATTTATAATATTTGGTCATTGCGAGCCGGCTTCTTGCCTCTTAACACCAGTTAAGGGACAAGAAGCCAGCGTGGCAATCTCATGCATTTATGCCCACATCCTTAGTATGAAAACTAAGAACTGATAACTGTAAACTAAAAACCTCTTTTCCTTCCTTTATTTTCGCAGTATTTTATGATTTTATACTTTTTCCGCACGAATAACCAGAATAATCCCCAATCCTAAAAATATAATATTAGGTATCCAGCAAGCAATAAATGGTTCTATCATGCCACCTCTCCCCAGTGAACGGCCCAGGGAATATACCACATAATAGAGAAAAACCAGAGCAATACTAATGATAATGCCGGTGGCTTTAGTACCTCTTTTCATTTGGGTACCTAAGGGAACGCCTAACAGGGCAAAAATTAAGCCCGAAAGAGGATAAGAAAACTTCACATGATAATCCACTTCAAAATTATTAGTATCCACTCCAGCATCTGAAAGTATCTGTATTTGTTGCTTCAATTCCCTGCTACTCATCTCCTGGGGGGTGCGCTGATTTTTGAAAAAATCCTGCAGCTCATCTTTAACCTGGATTTCCATTTCCTGAAAAGCCATTTCATAGGTAATTTTACCATCCTTATTGTAATTATAAATAGTTCCGTTCTTCAATTCCCAGGTATCTACTACCCAACGACCTTCTACTGCCGTGATAACTCTTGGGAAGCGTTCAGGAGTCATCTCATAAATCATAATTTCCCGCATAATCATATTTTCTTCATCTAAACGGTTGATATAAAAATAACGATTTTCAGCATCTCGGAAAAAAACATTACGTTTAATATTAGGTGGACCTTTTTTTAATACAATTTCCCGAATTATATTTTGAGAAATATGATTGGTTTCTGGCACTATATAATCATTGGTCACAAAAGATAAAATACTAATCAAAATACCAGCTATTAAAAAGGGCTGCATAATACGACGAAAACTAATACCTCCGGTGCGCATGGCGGCAATTTCATTGGTAGTGGACATCTGACCAATAGCCAATTCGCTGGAGCCTAAAAGTGCCACCGGAAAAGTTAATACCAAAAAGGCGGGTAGCCGATAGATTAATAGTTCAAATACATTTATAAACGGCACTTTTTTGTTAATGAGCATTTCCATAAGTTCAAACATAGTCTCCATGATGAGTAATATTGTTAAAAGAGCTACCACTCCCAGGAAATAACTCATCACCTGCGAAATAATATAGCGGTCTAAAATTTTAAGTCTTGGAATCTTCATTATCTTTACCTTATTTATTATTTATTATTTGTTTAAATTATTTGCTAGTTATATTTTATTTTAAGAGCATTTTATATTTTATAATTTTGGGCATTTTGGCAATTTCTCCATTAGTATAACACAAAATATTTTCAGAAAAAATTATTTTTTTTGGACAGCAAGGATTTCAGGGGACGGTCCTTTGTCATCCTTCACAAATTAGTAATAAGTAATAAGTAATGAGTAATGAGTAAACAGTAATGAGTAATGAGCAATAGTGTAGAGAGACTAAATACTAGATACTAACGACCAGCGACTGTATTTAAACGGTATACGTTATACCTAATACGATATACATTTTTTGTCATTCCTAAGGGGTAGGCTTGCAAAGATCAAATATGTTATAGTATTATGATAAGGTGTTAAATTACTATAGTTAAATACTGTTTCTCTCCCTTATATTTTTATAATCCTCTCCCTTAGATGGGAGAGGGGAGGGTGAGGGTGATAAATAGTTATTAGTTTGCAGTTAACTGTTTTCAGACCAAAGATGCGGGTAGAAGTGGATGAGATTGCTTCGTCGCTTTGNNAAAAGAGTTATCGTATTACGTATAACGTATACCGAATTTTATGTTATATCTATGGTCTAATGAAACTAAATACAGTTATGCTCATCACCATATCCCTCTCCCTTAGAAGGGAGAGGGGAGGGTGAGGGTGATGATGAGGGGTTTCAGGGGATACCTCCCCTGAATATCGGAATTTGTTTGAAATTCCGATATTATTAAAAATTTTCTTTTAAAGAAGAATTATATAGTAGTATTGAGTAATATTTAAGTCCTTCATCCTAACATAATCCTCTCCCTTAGAAGGGAGAGGGGAGGGTGAGGGTGATGATGAGGGGTTTCAGGGGATACCTCCCCTGAATACCTTGCAGTATTGGAATTTCAAAAAATTTCGATACTGCTAGATAATATAAAATTATTTAATAAATAAGTAACAATATATTTTGCTTTTAATTCAGGGGATCTCAAGGGGAAGGATTCCCCTTGAATACCTTGTAATAACAGATAAGGGATAATTATATTAATGATGAAGACCAAAAAATTAAAAAGAAAATTGAAATTATGCTCACTATTTTCAATATCAAAATTGACGTTGACATCTATGTTAATTCTTTTCTTATTTCTGTGCCTACCCTGTTATTTATGCTTATCAAGCTCACTCTGGAATTGGAAGAGTGTTCCTTATGTTTCTTATATTGCCTGTGCCCAGGAAGTCCAGGAAAGTGAAGAAAATAGATCAGCTGCTCAAAGACAAACTATATTGACTGAACCTGAAGAAGATTATAACGTTATTTGTCTGGAGGAGGGTAAAGAGCTTTTCTGGCAGCAGGAATATGATGAGGCAATCGATCATCTGGAACAATGTCTAAAGCAAAACCCCGAAAATCCAGAAATATATTATTACATAGGTCAGTCCTATTTTCAGCAAGGTCAATACGCCGCCCAAAATAGAAACATAAGAAAGGCGACCAGCTATTACCGTCAGGCATTCGAGGTCTCTGAAACAGCAATTGAAAAATACCAAAAGAAAATAGCAGAAAATCCTGAGGAGGACCATACCAATGACTACCTGCAACTTGCTTATATTTACCAGATTCGCAGCTTAATACCGGGGGTAAATGAATATCAGGAGGCGCTGAATATTTATCAGAAATTATTGATAGAAAAACCCCGACTAACTTATGTTTATTATCATATGGGCTGGATTTATTACCAGCTGGAAGATTATCATAATGCCATTGCTACTTATCTGAAATACCTCGAATCCGGCCATAAAAGTGATTTTGTTTACTATCATTTAGGGCTATGCTATGATAAAATAGGTGAGAGAGAGGAAGCGGAGTATTATTTCCAACTTATTCTGGAAGAATTTCCAGATACAGATATGGCCAAAAGAGCCAAAAAAGAATTGAATTAATTTTAAACCTGAAGGAACTTTAAAAACTTTCAGTGAGTCTTACTTCTTTGGATTAAAATATGTATGATAAATTTAAGGAAATAAAAAAGCTATTTGCAGCAGAAAAGAATAATAATAAGAAGAATAACAATAAAATACTACTTGCTTATATTTTTGGTTCTCAATTAAAAGGTAAAACAGGTCCCTTAAGTGATTTTGATTTTGCTGTTTTGCTATCTCAAAAGCCTTCTTTTCATTTTAAATATGAATTAAAAAATAAAATAGCTAATATTATAAATTCTGGAAAGGTAGATTTGATTATTCTTAATGAGGCACCCATAGAATTGAAATATCATGTTGTTGCTTCTGGGAAAATTATCTATCAGAAAAATTCTCTAATCAAAACCGAATTTGAAGCTGATACCCTGAGTAGATATTTTGACTATTTACCAACTTTACGGGCACAGAAACAAGATATACTTAATTTTAAACCTGAAGGAGCTATTTATGCCGAAAGAATTCAGCGGTATAGAGCAGCGCTTGGAAAAACTGAAGAAATGCTTGCTAAAATTAGAACCGCTTAAAGAAAAAAGTAAAAAAGAGTTTTATCAGGATGAATATTTAAAAGATATTGTGGAGAGAAATTTAGAAGTTGCCATTCAATCTTGTATTGACATTGCCAACCGCATAATTTCTTTAATTGATTTAGAAAAACCTAAAGATTATTATGAATCAATTACAATATTAGGGAAAGAAAATATCTTACCATATGATTTTGCTCAAAAGTTTGCCCCCATAGCTGGTTTTAGAAATATTTTAATTCACGAATATTTAGACATTGATTGGGAAGAAGTATATAATAATCTTCAAAATATAGACCAGTTTTATGACTTTATGGATTATATTAAAAAATGGTTAGCGCAAGAAAGCTAAATTTTTTTATTTAATGTTTAATCTTTAAGAAGAAAAGTTTGAAAATTCTATAAAAATTATATATAGACACACTAATCCTCTTCCTATCCCTCTCCCTTAGAAGGGAGAGGTAAGGTGAGGGTGATAAATATTACCTTAAGGTTAATTAGGTGTTATCAAGAGGAAGGATACCCTCTCTTGAATATTTTTGAATACGGATATTGATAATAAAAAAAATAAGAAAAAGGAAAATCTCATGAAAAAGAAAGGTGTCAAAGGACCGTCCCCTGTCA